>NZ_DAHVSH010000211.1:0-6316 GCF_027324685.1 Haloactinopolyspora sp. | reverse complement strand
TCGAAGTCGGGCCGGGCAATGAGATGGACTTCGGGTTCGACGGCACGCACCATGACCTCCGGACTGCAGCAGGAATCGCCACCAGTCTGCCACCGGTCAGGGCACGCGCGTGGCTCGCCAGCCCAGGACGTCGCCCGTGTCGTCCGGTCGCACGGACACGCCCTCGACGTCGGCGGTGATGGTGAACGGACGGTACGGGCCGCGGTAGGCCGCGGCGGCGGTCACCGCGGCAGCCAGATCGCTCGCGGCGAGAACCGGAATCTGGCGGCCGGTGCGCATCCGCATCGTCCGCGGCCGGTGATCGTCGTCGGCGGCACGCCAGCGTGGCCAGTGCTCGTCGGCGGTGGGGTAGACCAGCCGCAACGAGCACGCCGCGAGTCCGAGGCCGGGCGCGACGGCCGCGCACACCTGCTCGCCGAGCCGTTTGGTCAGCCCGTACGGGCGGGTCGCATCGGGTGGAACTGCCGGGTCGATGGTGACCTTCGCGTACTGCTCGTACACCGACATCGTGCTGATGTGCACGAACGAGCGAACGTCGGCAGCGGCGGACGCGTTCAAGGCCAGGTGGATCGAAGCGACGTTGACGTCGAAGGCGGCACGCACCATGGCGGGGTCCGGGCGGTCGTGGCTGGGGATGACCGCGGCCATGTGAACCACGACGTCCGAACCGTCGACCGCAGCGGCGACGTCGTCGGGGGAGCAGGCGTCGCCGACCACGGACTGCACGCCCGCGGCGGGGCTGGGTTTGCGATCGAGGACGCGGACCTGGTGGTGCCGCGCAAGCCACGGCACCGTGAACGTTCCCACCAGACCCGCACCGCCGATGATCGCCATGAGCATGGCGATCAGTATGCTCGCCCGGTCCGGTCGTTCGTGCGTTCGGCCCCGGTCGGCGGGCACGATGGGGGCGGCCTGGTTACGCTGCCCATGTGGCGAACTCGCGGGACATGACACACCTCACCGAACAGTTGCGCTGGTCGTTGGTCGCCGCGCCCGCCACGCCGATGCGCCCTGACGGCACCGTCGACCCCGCCGTGTGCGCTGCGTATTTCACCCACCTGGTGCACACCGGCGCCAAGGCGCTGGCCATCGGCGCGCACACCGGCCGCGGTGAGCACCTGCCCACCGAGGTCAAGGCCGAGCTCGTACGTCGCGCAGCCGCCGTGGGCGTGCCGGTGATCGCCGGTGTGGGGCACCCGGGGGTGGGTGCGCACGACCAGAAGGAGGCCGAGTGGGCGCGGACCGCGGCCGAAGCCGGCGCCGATGCGTTGCTGGTGTTCCCGCCGGCCGACACCGGCGACGCGGCTGCCGTCCTGGCCCACCACGACCTGCTGTACAGCGCGGCCGGTGTCCCGCTGATCGCGTTCGACCTGTACTCGCGGCCGTACCCGCATGAAGTGCTGACGGTCCTGCTCGAGCATCCCGGCGTCGTGGCGTTCAAGCCGGCCCGCCTCTACGACGCCATCGCCTGCCAGGCGGGCATCGCCGCGGCCCGGTCCCGCGGGCGGCTCGTCCTCACCGGCGAGGACCGCATGCTCGGGCCGTCGTTGATGTGGGGCGCCGAGGGCGCGTTGTTGGGCATCGCCGCCGCTGCCGTCCAGGTGTCCGCCGCCGCAGTGGAGACCTTCGCCGCTGCGGTGCACACCTCGGCGCGGGATGCCGCGGCCCGGTTCCTCGAAGTGTCGGCGGTCGTCGACGAACTGGCGCGGGTGACCTTCCGCCCGCCGTATGACGGCTACGTGCAGCGGATGCTGTGGATCGCCGCCGACGAGGGCGCGATTCCCGAGGAGTTCGCCACCGATCCGTACCGCCCCGGCGAACTCGCCGACGACGAACGCGCCGAGGTTCTGCGCGTCGTGCGGCAGTGCCGTGACCAAGTACGCCAGTGAGCCGATCGGCCACCGTTTCCGCGTAGAGTCGCCGTCATGGAGCAGGAGGGACTCTTCAGCACGGGGCTTGGGCCGGGGCCGGCCGTGCCGGCGGGTTCGCTCAGCGGCGCCGACGAGGACCACACCGGCCAGCCGCTCGCGGTGCGGATGCGCCCGCGCACGCTGGATGAGATCGTGGGCCAGGAGCACCTGCTCGGTCCCGGCACGCCGCTGCGTCAACTGGTCGAGCACGACCAGCCGATGGCGCTGGTGTTGTGGGGCCCGCCCGGCACCGGAAAGACGACCCTGGCCTACGTCGTCAGTCGCGCCACCCAGCGCCGCTTCGTCGAGCTGTCCGCGGTCACCGCTGGTGTCAAAGACGTGCGCAACGTCATCGACGGCGCCCGGCGAGAACTCGTCCGCTCCGGTGTCGGCACCGTGTTGTTCGTCGACGAGGTGCATCGCTTCTCGAAGACGCAGCAGGACGCCTTGCTGCCCGGGGTGGAGAACCGCTGGGTCTCACTTGTCGCCGCCACCACCGAAAACCCCTACTTCGCCCTCATCAGCCCGTTGTTGTCGCGCTCGTTGTTGCTCACGCTCGAGCCTCTCGACGACGATTCGATCAGCCAGGTGGTGCGCCGGGCGCTGAGTGACGAACGAGGTTTGGCCGGGACGGTCGAGCTCGCCGACGACGCGCACGACCACCTGGTCCGCCTGGCCGGCGGTGACGCGCGGCGGGTGCTGACCTACCTCGAGGCGGCGGCCGGTGCGGTGGCCGGCACGGCCGATCCCACCGTCACCCTCGAGGTCGCCGAGAAGGCGGTCGACCGCGCCGCGGTGCGCTACGACCGCGACGGCGACCAGCATTACGACGTCATTAGTGCCATGATCAAAGCGATTCGCGGTAGTGACGTCGACGCCGGTTTGCACTACCTCGCGCGGATGGCCGAAGCCGGCGAGGACCCTCGATTCCTGGCTCGGCGGCTGGTCATCCTGGCCAGTGAGGACATCGGACTGGCCGATCCCACCGCGTTGACGACGGCAGTCGCGGCTACGCAAGCAGTGCAGTTCATCGGCTGGCCCGAGGCGCAGATCACCTTGGCCCAGGCCGTCATCGCACTCGCGCTCGCGCCGAAATCCAACAGCGTCGTCAAGGCCATCGGCTCCGCGGTCAGCGACGTGCGTGCCGGACTGGCCGGCCCGGTGCCGCCGCATCTGCGCGACTCGCACTACGCGGGGTCGAAGAAGCTGGGCCACGGGACTTCGTACACCTACGCCCACGACGATCCGCGGGGTGTGGTCGCCCAGCAGTACGCGCCCGATGCCGTGGCGGGCAAGCAGTACTACGAGCCTGGCACGCGAGGAGCCGAGAGCGACTATGCCGAGCGCTACGCCAGGCTCAGAGCGATCATCCACGGTCGCTGAGCCGAACCGCTCTGCAAGCGGTTGCATCCGCGCACTCGATCACCGTACGCTCGGCTCCAGACGCTCGACTCGGCGACGGGAGTTCCATGGGCGCACAACGCCTCGGTATCGGGATCATCGGCATGCGCACGATCGGCTCCACCCACGCGCAAGCCCTCAAGCATTGCGACGACGACGTCGACCTCGTGGCCGTCAGCGGGGGCGAGCCGGACGCAGCCGCTCGCACCGGCTGGCCCGACGCCCGGGTCATGACACCGGAACAGGTACTGGCCGACTCCGCCGTCGACGTCGTCGTGGTCTGCTCACCCAGCGAACACCACGCCGCGCAGGCGCTAGCGGCGCTCGAGGCAGGCAAGCACGTCGTGGTGGAGAAGCCGCTGGCGTTGCGCGTCGCTGACGCGGACAAGGTCGCCGCGGCGGCAGCCGAGCGAGGACTGTCGGCCACGATGATCGCCCAGCGCCGTTTCGAGCCGGAGCATCAGCATCTGAAGACCCTGCTGGACACCGGCGGACTCGGCCGGGTGGTGCTCGGCGAGACGTTCGTCCGCTGGCACCGCGACGACGCGTACTACGCCCACGCCCCGTGGCGAACCTCGATGGACGGCGGCGGGGGATCGCTGATGAACCAGGGGGTCCACAACGTCGACCTGCTGCAGTGGCTGCTGGGCCCCGCCGCGGAGGTGACCGCCCAATACGCCACGCTCGGGCACGCCATGGACGCCGAAGACACCACGGTCGCCACCGTGCGCTTCGCCTCCGGAGCACTCGGCCTGGTGGCGACGTCGACGGCCACACCACCAGGCCGACCGGCCGAGGTGTCCGTGCACACGTCGACCGGATCGGTGACTCTGACCCAGGACGGCGTGCAGCGCTGGGACGTCACGGCGCCGGCACCGCCGTCGCGTGACATGCCCGGGCACGGAGCCGCCGACCCGGCAGCCATCGGAGTGGTAGGCCACCTGACCCAGTGGCGCGACATCGTGGCAGCCATCAGTGCCGGCCGCGCGCCCGCGGTGAGCGCCGAGGACGGAGCTCGAACGGTCCGGCTGCTGTGCGCCATCTACGAAGCCGGCCGAACCGGCCGCACCATCCGCCCGGAGGAGCTGTCATGATCCGCGTCGCCATCGTCGGCCTGGCCCATCCGCACGTCACCTATCTACTCACCGAGATCGCCCACCGCCCCGAACTGCGCCTGGTGGCCGTCGCCGAACGCGATGCCGACCTGCGCGCACGCTACCTCGGCGATGTGGAGGCCGACGTCGTCGTGCACGACCACCACGACACGCTGCTGGCCGACCACGAGGTCGACGTCGTCGCGATCTGCGGCATCTACGCCGAGCGAGCCGATGCGGTCGTGGCCGCGTTGCGGGCCGGTGCGCATGTGGTGGCCGACAAGCCACTGTGCACCGAGCTCGATCAGCTCGCGGCGATCGAGAAGACGGCTGCCGAGACCGGCCGGATGGTCTCGGTGATGTTCGAGAAGCGTTTCTACCCGTCCACGCTGGCCGTGCGCAGGCTGATCGATGCCGGCGTGCTCGGTGTGCCGGCCCTGATCGCCAGCACCGGTCCGCACAAGCTGAACCGGGCGACGCGTCCGGACTGGTTCTTCCGCCGCGATGGCTACGGCGGCATCACCGGTGATCTCCCGGTACACGACATCGATCTGGTCCTGCTGCTGTCCGGAGCGACGGACGGCACGGTGAGCGCGCTGGCCGGCAATGCGAGGCTGCCCGAGCTGCCCGAGTTCTCCGACCACACCGCGGTGCTGCTCAACGCCGGCGACATCGCGGCCACCATCGAGGCGAACTGGCTGTCGCCCGAGGCCGCCGACGTCCACGGCCACTACCGAATGCGCATCGCCGGCACCGAAGGCACCGCCGAGATCGACTGGGCCTACAACCGCCTGGATGTCGCCACGCACACCCGTGCGCCGTGGCAGGAGCCGTTGGGCGAGCGCAAACGGGCTGCCGAGGACTTCTTCGACGCTGTCCTCGCCGGCACGTCGCCCGAGGTCGACACCGCCGCGAGCCTCACCGCCACCGGCGTGGCGCTGCTGGCCCAGCGCAGTGCCGACAGTGGGGGAGAGGTGCTGCGCTGGACCAGGCGGGGCGAGAGCTGACGGCGTCGCCGGCGGAGCGGACCGTCGTCCGGCGACGCTTGCTGTCGGCGCCCGGCGCCGAATCGCTGCGGGGAAGTCCGGTCGGAGTCTGACCCGGGCGCCCTGCGAGGGGTAGGGTCAGACGCTTGAGAAGACCGTCATCCTAGAGAGGCTGCTCCGCTCATGTCCGTAGGCGAGTTCGCCGCGCTGCTGGCCGCCGTCGCCTTCGTGGCGCTGGTGGCGTTACTTGCTGTGCCGATCATCCGGCTGGGTCAAACCGTCGATCAGTGCACCCGCGCCGTGCGCGACCTTCGCCAGGGTCCGGTCTCGCGTACCGCGGCCACCGTGGACGAGACGAACGAGCTGCTGGCGTCGACCAACGCCCAACTGCAGCGCGTCGACGCCATCACGGCCAACGCGCAGACGGTCACCACCAACGTGGCGGCCATGTCGGCGCTGTTCTCCGCGACGCTGGGCGGCCCGCTGGTCCGGACCGCGGCGTTCACCTACGGCGTGCGGCGGGCCATCGCAGGACGCCGGGACGCGCGCAACAACCGGAGGGCGGGCCGGCTATGAGGCGCGTATTCTGGATTGCGTTGGGCGCCACGGCCGGAGTCCTGGTCGTGCGCCGGGTGACCCGGGTCGCCGAGAGCTTGACACCCGAGGGCGCCGCCGATCGGCTCTCGGCCGGGCTCGGCCAACTGGCCGAGTCGGTCCGGGCTTTCACCGACGAGGTCCGGGCGGGCATGGCCGAGCGTGACGCCGAACTGCGCCATGCTCTGGGTATCGCCGCCGACGGTTCCGGCGCCACCCCCGGTGTCGCCGACGTCAAGGCTGTTGACGACCTGTTTCGCACCACACCGAGAGGCACGTACTGATCATGGAGACCGCCGAGATCCGGCGCCGCTTCCTCGACCACTTCGAG
>NZ_DAHVSH010000191.1:0-23454 GCF_027324685.1 Haloactinopolyspora sp. | reverse complement strand
CCGCCTACCCAGGCGTAGGCGCGGGTGCGTTCGCGCACCGCCCCGCCGAGGAACTCGTACACCGGCAGGCCCACCGAACGAGCCTTGAGGTCCCACAACGCCTGCTCGATCGCCGCCGCCGCGGTGGCCAGGATCGGTCCGCCGCGGAAGAACGCGCCGCGGTGCATCCGCTGCCAGAGGTCCTCGATCCGCCGGGCGTCGCGGCCGATGACGTTGTCGGCCAGGTCGCCGATGGCTCCGACGACGGCGCGGGCGCGTTTGGGCACGATCGACTCGCCCCACCCGACAGCGCCGTCGGCCGTGCTCACCCGGACGAGGAACCAGCGCGGAGGTACCCGGAACGTCTCGATCGCGGTGATGGTGTGTGCGGTGTCAGCCATACACCGCCCCGGTCTCGACGTCGAAGATGTGCGCGTAGGAGCCGTCGGTGCGCAGCTGGACCTTGTCCTCGATACGCACGCGATGCTCGCGGGCCGCGCGGGCGGTCACCACGGCGCCGTCGACGTCGACGTGCACGTAGTACTCGGACCCGAGCTGCTCGATCATCTCGACCACGCCGGTGACCGTACCCAACCGTTCCGAGGCCGGCTCGAGCAGCAGCCGTTCGGGCCGTAACCCCACCTCGACGGTGTCCACGTCGGGTGGGATCGCCGCGGCGCGCTGCTGTGGGATCGGGATGCGCAGGCCAGGGCCGACCAGCTCGGCACTGTCGGCCGTACGCCGCACCGTGCAGCGCACGAACCCCATCGCCGGTGTGCCGATGAATCCGGCGACGAACCGGTTGGCCGGGTGGTCGTACAGGTCTTCGGGCGTGCCGACCTGCTGGATCAGCCCGTCGCGCATGACGACGATGCGATCACCCATCGTCAGCGCTTCGACCTGGTCGTGCGTGACGTAGACGGCCGTGGCGGTGACGGCGCGATGCACCTTGAGGATCTCTGCGCGCATCTGGACCCGCAGGTGCGCGTCCAGATTCGACAACGGCTCGTCGAGCAGGAACACTGCGGGATCACGGACGATCGCGCGGCCCAGCGCGACCCGCTGGCGCTGGCCACCGGAGAGCTGTTTGGGGCGCCGGCGCAGCATCGGTTCGATACCGAGCAATTGCGCGGTACGCCGGACCTGCTCGTCGATCTGGTCTTTCGGCAAGCCACGGCGTTTCAGGCCGAAGGCCATGTTGTCGTAGACGTTCATGTGCGGGTACAGGCCGTAGTTCTGGAAGACCATCGCGATGTCGCGGTCGCCGACGTCGACCTCGTTGACGCGCACGTCGTCGAAGTACACGTCACCGCCGCTGAGTGGTTCCAGCCCGGCGATGATGCGCAGCAGTGTGGTCTTGCCGGACCCGGACGGGCCCACCAGCACCATGAATTCGTGATCATCGATGTCGAGGTTGCAGTCGCGCAGGACGAGCTCGGAGCCGTAGCGCTTCTCGACGCCGCGGAGCGAGATGCTGGCCATCGTCAACCTTCCGTCGCGGTGTGGGCGGAGTCGTAGCGGGCGGCGAGCGGGTCGAATCGGCGGCTGAGCGAGCGTCCGCCGTCGACGGTGAGAACGTGACCGGTCACGAACGAGGCATCGTCGCTGGCGAGGAAAGCGACCGCCGCCGCCAGCTCGTCCGGTGTGCCGTCGCGGCCGAGCAGCGTCGGCGTCGTCCGGTCCGACGGTGGCGCGGCAGCCGGTGCAGCGCCGTCGCCGGTCAGGCTTGCTTGCAGGGACGACGTCGCGATCATGCCGGGGGCCACGGCGTTGACCCGCACGCCCAATGGCGACAGCTCGACGGCGAGCGAGCGGGTGAGTGCGGACACGCCGCCCTTGCTGGCCGCGTAGGCCGCGTGGGTGGCCAGGGGCAGGCGTTCCTGAATGGCGGTGATGTTGACGATCGAGCCTGATCCTGCGGCCACCATGTGGCGGGCGGCGTCCTGGCACAGCGCAGCCGTCGCGGTCAGGTTCGTCGCCAGGATCCGGTCCCATTCGGTGCTCGGCAGTTCGAGGAACGGCAGGCGCGGGCCATGGTAGGCGGCGTTGTTCACCAGGATGTCGAGCCGGCCGAGCCGGTCGAGGGCGGCCGGGACGACCGCTGCGCGAGCGGTCGGGTCGGCCAGATCGCACACCCGGATCTCGGCGCGCTCACCGACGGCGTCGGCCGTGGCCCGGGCGGCGTCGTGGTCGACATCCACGACCAGGACACCGGCGCCTTCGGCCGCCAGTCGCACCGCCGTCGCCCGGCCGATGCCGCCACCGCCGCCGGTCACGACGGCGACCTGCCCGGCCAGGCGGCCACCAGGGCGAATGTGGTCGTCGGTCGGCATGCTCACCACTCACTCACCTGCCACGGCGCCCGCGGTCAGCCCGCGGACCATCGATCGTTGAATGGCGAAGAACGCCACGAGCAGCGGGATCGTCGTCACGCACGATGCCGCCATCATGCCCGCCCAGTCGGTCTTGAACTGGCCGGTGAAGCTGAGGATCAACCCGCCCGGCAGGGTCTGCTTGTCCATCGTGTTGATCAGCGTGAGCGGATAGATGAGGTTGTTCCACGATTCGATGAACACGAACGTCCCGGTGGTGAGCAGCCCCGGAATCGTCAGCGGGAGAACCACCCGGAACAGGATCTGCCAGCGCGGATAGCCGTCCACGCGGGCAGCCTCCTCCACCTCGCGCGGTACGGCGTCGAAGAACCCCTTCATCAGCCACATGCCGAACGGCACGGCAAAGGAGATGTAGCCGACCACCAGGCCGGGCAGCGTGTTCACCAGCTTCGCGTTGAGCAGCAACAGATAGAGCGGGCCGAGCAGCACCACGAGCGGCAGCATCTGCGCGATCAGCACGAGGTAACTGATCGGCTCCCGCAGCCGGAAGGTCCCGCGAGACAGCGCGTAGCCACCCAGGGCGGAGAGCACCATGCCGATCACCGCAGCCGCCAACGCGGTGATGATGCTGTTCAGCGCAAACGAGCCGAACGGCAGGTTGCCGTTGATCAGTTCGTGGTAGTTGCTCGCCGTCAGCTCCTCGGGCCACAGCGACGGATCCTGCCGAGTCGCCTCGAGGTCGGTCTTCAGCGACGTCGTCACCATCCAGTACAGCGGCGAGAGCGCGAAGAACAGCGCGACGCCGATGCCGATGTTGCGGCCCAGCGTGCCGACCCGTTTCTGGGCTCGACGCCGTACGGGTGTGCGCTGGCGGGCCGGCGCCGGCGAGCTCACCGCGGTCATGCTTCCCTCCTGAGCAGCCGGACGTAGGCGATGGCGAACACCATCAACAAGACCAGCCAGACCACGCCGATGGCCGACGAGTAGCCCAGATCGAAGCTGGTGAACGCCAGCCGGTAGACCCAGACGACGAACGTCGTGCTGGCATAGCCCGGCCCGCCCTCGGTCATCGCCCAGATCTTGGCGAAGTCGTTGAAGTTCGAGATCACCATCAGCAAGCTGGCCACCAGCGCGGCGTTGCGCAGGTAGGGCAGCTTGATGCGGTACGCCATCGTCCAGCCGCGAGTTCGGTCGACCCGGGCGGCTTCGATGACCTCGTTCGGTACCGCCGCCAGCGCCGCGCTGAACACCAGGAAGAAGAACGGCGTCTGGGTCCACACGTTCGCCGCGACCACGGCGGGTAACGCCCAGGTGGACGAGACCAGCCACGGAACCGCTTCGTCGATCACGCCGGTCTGGAGAAGCACGGCGTTCACCACGCCGGTCTGCTCGTCGAACATGTACCTGAACAGGAAGGCCACCACGACAAACGGCACCGCCCATGGCGTCAGCAGCAATGTCTTGAGAATCCGCGACCTGCCGACGAGGTTCTCGGTGAGCAGCGCCAGCAGGACCCCGAGCAGCGCGGACACGGCGACCGAGCCGAAGGTGTAGACCGCCGTGTTGCGCAGCGCCTCCCAGAAGATCGGGTCGTCGACCAGCTTCTGGAAATTCTCCGCGCCGACCGGGCGCGGATCCATCCCGGACAGCGCGTTGTAGTCGGTGGTGGCCAGCTGGAACGTGCGCACCACCGGGTAGGCGATGACGAGGCCGACGGCCACCAGGCCGGGCAACACCATCCAGTCCAGCCACGGGCGGTGCTCAGGCCCGCGCTTGCGGCTGAACCGGCGCGTGCTGCTAGCGCCGGACATGCTCACTCGACGACGGACGCGAGCTGGTCGTGGGTGGCGCCGGCGACCTCGTCGATGCTCGCGTCGCTGGTGAGGATCCGCTGGAGGCCGGCCATCACCGGGTCGTAGGCCGCCGAGAACGCCTGACCGTACGGCGGCTTCGTCGACGTCGGCATGATCTGCTCGACATAGGCCTGGTTGACCGGCGTGTCCATCAGCTCGGCGACCTCGCCCTGCGGGTCGGACAGCGGCGGCAGCGACGCGCCCTCGGCCAACGTGTAGTTGACGATGGCGTTCTCCGAGGTCGCGAGGTACTCGATGAACGTCCAGGCGGCCTCCTGGTGTTCGGACTGGCCGAACATCACCAGCTGGTGACCCAGGTCGACGGAGTACGACTCGCCGGCGGGACCGGTCGGCAGGGTGGTGACGCCCCAGGTGTCGAAGAACTCCTCGTCGCTCATGCCGTTGGTCTCCTGGATGACGCCCTGCAGGAGGTTCTGATCCCACATGAAGGCGACCTGGTTCTGCGCCGCCCGAGGCCGGAACTCACCGATCTTCGGGCCGGTGACGATGTAGTCGTTCTCCGCGAGGCTGCGCATCCATTCCAGGTATGCGGTGTACTCCGGGGTGTCGGCCTGCGCGCCGTCTTCGGTGAACGGCTCGGCGCCGAACGTCTTCATCCAAGCCCAGTTCGACGTCATGCCGAACGCGCGATTCGTCGTGTCCAGAGCCAGCGGGGTGACGTCGGGGGCGGCCTGCTTGATCGCGGCCATCGCGTCGTTCAGCTCGTCGATGGTGGCCGGAGGCGCTGCCGGGTCGAGCCCGGCCTGGCTCATGAGCGTCTTGTTGTACCAGAACCCTTGGGGCGAATCGACCCAGGGAAACGCGACGAGCTCGTCCTCGTACGTGCCGTTCTCGAGGTCGGCTTCGTTGATGCTGGCGCGCAGTTCGTCGTCCACGAACTGGTCGAGTGGCGCGAGCGCACCGGTGGCGGCCAGCGCGATGGTGTCGTTGCCGGACAGCTGCGCGATGTCGGGCGGGTTGCCGCTCTGGGTACGCCGGACGAGTTGCTGGGCGATGTCGCTGAACGCGATGGCTTCGCTTTCGATCTTGATGTCCGGGTGCTCGGCTTCGAAGTCGGCGATGACCTGCTCGATGGCCGGCTTGGTCGTCTGCTCGGCCGTGGCCCAGTTGGCCCAGGTGATGGTCACCGGGCCGTCTGCGTCGCTGCTGTCGTCGTCACCGCCACCGCCACCGCAGGCCGCGAGCAGGACGGCGCCGGCCAGGCCCACGGCACATCCGCGCAGCCACCGGCGCGGGTGTCGGCGAGACTGCGGCGAAGCTTGAGGGTCAGGAGGACGTATCATGTCGATCTCTCCTCACGAACAGCAGTTGGGTGGAGGTTAGACCTCTGGTGTCTGTTGGGCAAGGTCCCGCAGGACCAGGAGCGCAGTTCGGCGACGAGCTCGTCCGCGACCGGCACCGACTGGCCGCCGTCGAGGTCCCAGGGCATCGTCCGGTTCGACCCCGGTACGCGGCCCCCGGCGGCCTCGACGTTCGCGGCGAGGCGAGCCATCCGCTGCGGTGCTTGGCCGTCGACGTCGAGCAACCGCGGGTTGATCGTGACGACGAGATGCCCGATCTGCTGTGGATCGGGGTCGTGGTCGTGGTCGAACATGTCCGGGACGTCCGTGGCGAGCGACGGCCCGATGGCAGCGCCGGTCAGCGCTTCGACCAGGAACGCCAAGGCGAAGCCCTTGGCGCCGCCGAGGGGAGCGAGCATGCCGGCCAGCGCTTCGTGAGCGTCGGTGGTCGGTGCGCCGTTCGCGTCGACCGCCCACCCCGGTGGCAGCGCTTCGCCGGCTCTGGCGCGTGCGGCGATCTTGCCCCGCGCCACCGCCGACGTCGCGAGGTCGACGACCACGGGTCGGGGTCCGCCGGGAATGCCGGCCGCGATCGGGCTGGTCGACAGGAGCGGTGTTGCGGTTCCGGGCGCCGCCATGACGGCCGGCCCGGTCGAGAACACCAGGGTCAGCAGGTCGTGCCGGATACCTGGCGTGGCGTACAAGCCCAGCGCGCCGCAGTGCGAGGAGCGGCCGACGGAGACCGCGGCCAGGCCGTACTGATCGGCGCGTCGAGTCGCGACTTCGGCGGCTTCGGCCAGCTGCCAGTGGCCGAGTCCGTCGTTCCCGTCGAAGGCGACGACCGGGCCGGTGTCACGGACGACGATCAGGTCAGCCGTTGCGCGCAGCCCGCCGGCGCTCAGCCGAGAAAGGTAGTAGGGCAGGCGCATCAGCCCGTGTGAGGCGATGCCCCACACGTCGGCGAGCACCACCAGCTCGGCCGTGCGACGGGCCCGGGTGTCGGGGACCCCGGTCGCGGTCAGGGCGGAGGTCGCCAGCTCGGTGGCGTCGTCGACGGTGATCATGCCGAGGTCCGAGCGGGTGTCGCGCTACGGGTGACGGCGGCCGTCGCGGTGCCACCGGCGAGAACGTCCTCGATGTTCGAGCAGAGCAGGTCGGCGATCCGCGCCTGCGACTGCGTGGTGATGCCGGCGACGTGCGGGGTCAGCACGACGTTCGGCAGACCGTCCAGCACGCTCGGGCCCGGCGGTTCGGCGTGCCGGACGTCGAGGGCAGCCCCGGCGATGCGCCCTTGCTGCAGGGCGTCGGCCAGGGCGGATTCGTCGACGGCCTCGCCGCGGCCCACGTTGACGACGATGAGGTTCGGTTTCGCTTTCGCCAACCGGGGGGCGTCGAGCATGTGCGTGGTCTCCGGGGTGGCCGGCAGATGGACGCTCAGCACGTCCGCGGTGGCGATGACGTCGTCCAGGGGATGCAGCGTGATTCCGGTGCCGGCGAGTTCGGCGCCGGCCGGGTCGAGGTAGGGGTCGTAAGCCACGACCGACATGTCGAGGCCCCGGGCGAGGCGGGCCGTGGCACGCGCAGTGGCGCCGGCGGAGAGCAGTCCCCAGACACCTCCGGCCAGTTCGTGGCCTGGTTCCCGGTTCCAGTCGCCCGCACGCGTCGACGCATCGAGTGGCACGGTCTTGCGGGCGACGGCGAGTGCAAGGCCGACCGTGTGCTCGGCGACGCTGACCGCATTGGCGCCCAGCGCGGCGACGACCACGACGCCGAGATCGTCGGCGGCGTCGACGTCGATGTTGTCCAGGCCCGCGCCGGCCCGAGCCACGACCTGCAGGTCGGGGGCGGATTCCAACAGCTCGCGGGTGACCTTGGTCCGGTTGCGCACCACCAAGGCGCGAGCGCCGGCCAGATCGTGCGCGCTCGGCGCATGATCGACCCGGCCGACGCTCCAGGCCTGGGCGAGCTCGGCGAAACGGGGCCCCCACACACCCTCGGCGACGATGATCTGCGCAGTCACGTTGTGGCTCCGGCGGTCACGCTCGCCTCCTCGTGGTGGTGTCGTGGATCGTGCGGGTGCCGAATCGTCACGCGCTGGGATAGAGCCGGCTGAGCACGAACTCGCGGTGCCCCATGACCTCCGCGCCGGTGAGCCGACCGTTCACCGTGCGATCGATGACCGTCATGAGTTGGTCACCGGCCGAGGTCAGGTCGTACTCGCGCCGCAGCAGACCCGAGACGTCGAGGTCGATGTGCTCGGTCATGGTCGCCGCCGTGTGGGGATTGGCGGTGAGCTTGATGACCGGTTCGATCGGGTGGCCGATCACGTTGCCCTGCCCGGTGGGGAACAGGTGGATGGCCGCTCCCGCCGCCGCCATCAGCGTGATGCACTCCGCGGCCGCCGACGAGGTGTCCATGAAGTACAGGCCGGGCCCGGACGTGGGCTCTTCGGCCGAGGCGAGGGCGCCGACGACCGGCTTGGTGCCGGTCTTGGCGATGTTGCCCATCGCCTTCTCTTCGATGGTGGACAGTCCGCCGGCGATGTTGCCCTGGGTGGGCTGCGACCCGAGGAGGTTGGCACCGGTGCGCTCGACGATGTCGATGTAGGCGTCGTAGAGCGACTGGAACCGCTTGCGGACCTCGTCGTCGACGCATCGTTCGGCGATCAGGTGCTCACCGCCGGTGAGCTCGGTGGTCTCCCCGAACAAGACGGTGCCGCCGGCGTCGACCCAGCGGTCCACGGCCTCGGCCGTCGTCGGGCACGAGCCGAGTCCGCTGGTCGTGTCGGACTCGCCGCACTTGATCGACATCATGATCTCGCCCCGCTCGACCGGCTCGCGGGCGATCTCGGAGTCGTCCTGCAGGAAGGCCGCCGCCGCGCGCGAGGCCGCGGCGATGGTGTTGATGTCGCCATTGCCCTCGATGGAGAAGCTCGCGACTCGCTTACCGGTGGCGGCGATGCCGTCGGCGACGTGCGCGGTCCAGTTGGGCTCGATGCCGATGACGATCGCCGAGGCGACGTTCGGGTTGCGCCCGGTGCCGATCAGGGTGCGGAACGTCAGATCGAGATCAGGGCCGAACTGCAGGCGGCCGTAAGCGTGGGGGAGTGCCAGCACCCCCGGCACGTTGGCCGCGACCGCTTCGGCCGCGGCGTTGGACAGATCGTCGACCGGGATGACGACGGTGTGGTTGCGGATGCCGACGGCGCCGTTCTCGCGGCGGTATCCCGTCAGGCGACGCTGCTGTGCCATCGGGCGCTCCTCACGTTGTGAACGTGGACGTAGTCACCTGCGCTGATCGCCTGACTCGCGACACCGACGCGGACCCCGTACTCGATGACGTCAGCACCCTGCTCGATGTCGACGAGGGCGACCTTGTGCCCGAGTGGGACGTCTGAGGACACCGTGAGGCGCAACGTTCCCGGCGAGTCGAGATAAGCGCCCTGGGCCGGTCCAGCTTGCAGGTGCCGGACGGCCACGGCCACGGAATCGCCGTCGCGATGTGCGAGAAAGTCGGGAGGCTGCTCTGCCATGCTCACCATCCATCTGGTCTGACCTCTGTCCCTTGACCATAAGGGACGGCCGGGGCGCGAGCAAGAGGGCATTTCGGATCGTGATGGACCGGCCTGCGCCGCCCGCCCTCGTGGACATCGTGGTAGGGCGTGGCGGGGTGATGCATCGTTCCGCGAGGGGTGACGCGGTGGGCCATAGTCGACCGCGGTGTCACCCCTTCGCCGGTGCAGATGCCGGTGTCACCCCCACCGCTCGGGGACTGCCTTCCACGCGTGACACGGCAACGGCCGACCACCGTCCGCGCCCCACCCGCCTGGGCACGTCGCGTCATGGTCGACTATCCTGCGGGCAGCGTCGCGTGCCGGTGGCAGGCTGTGTCAGGCATGGAGGCGCCGGATACGAAGGAGTTCGACGATGACATTGTCGTTCCCTTCGCCCTCCAGTGTCTGAGGGCGAGAAGATCAGGCTCATCGCCTGGAGTCGCGAACTGCGCCAGGTCCACGAACGACTGCGCGAGGCGTTACGGGTGACCCGGCAGGCGCTGGCCGACGGTGCGGCCGCCGAACCGGCGACCCGGGAGCTGTTGCTCTACTGTCACGGCTTCTGCGCAGCCCTGACCGGGCATCACCAGAGCGAGGATCGGACGCTGTTCCCCGCGATCGCCGCAGCGCATCCCGAGCTTCGCGAGACGTTGCGGTATCTCGAGCAGGACCACTCGATGATCGAGCATCTGCTGAGCGGCCTGTTGGCAGCCGTCGACCAAGCGGCCTCGCCGGCCGAGCTCGACCGGCACCTCGAGGGGATCGCGGCCATCATGGAGTCTCATTTCCGCTACGAGGAACGCCAGCTGCTGACCGTGCTCGACACGCTCGCGCTGAACGCGGACCCCGCCGATGCCCTCGGGCCGCTGTGACGCCGGCGGCGCGGCGCCGCCGGCGCCGCCGCTCAGGTCTCAGCCGGTCGGAACAGGCTGGCTTGGAACCGGTAGGCGTCACCGCGATACACGACCTGTCCGCACAGTATCGGGACCTCGGCGAGGGAGTACTCGACCTGTTCGCCGACCAGCACCGGGTCACCGGGCGCGAGATCCAGCAGGTCGGCGGTCTCGGCGTCAGCAGCCTCCGCGCGCACCGCGTAGTCGCTGCGGACGATCTGGACCCCGGCGACCTCCTGGAAGGTCGCATACAGCGAGCGGTCGGTCAGGTCGGCTTCGTCCATGCCGGGCGTTCTGGACAGGGCGATCACGCTGTGGTCGACCAGCACGCGCACCCCGTCGAGTGAGCGGCGGCGGGCCAGAGCCAGCACGGTCGAGGCGGGCGCGATCGCCAGCTTCTCGGCCTCGGTGAAGGTGGCCGGCCTGGTTTCGTAGGACAACACCTCGGTCGAGGGGGTCAGCCCGCGAGACTCGGCCATCTCGGTGAAGCTCTGCAACTGGCTCGGCGGCTCACTGACGACGCGGGGCGGGCGTACGAACCAGCCCCGCTGGGCGGCGGCGGTGATGTGCCCCTCCTCGGCCAACCTGCCCAGCGCTTGGCGCAAGGTGGCGCGGCTGACTTCCAGTTGCGTGGCCAGTTGTCGCTCGCCTGGCAATCGCGAGCCGGGCGCGAACACGCCGTTACGGATGTTGGTCAGCAGGGCGTGGTAGGCCGACGTGTGCGCGCGATGCCCGGTGCCGCGGCCGGCGTTCATCGGCGTGCCGCTCATGCCCCGCACCTTATCGGTCGTCATGGAACGGCCTTTTCGTCGACGACGGAATCCAGAGCGAGCTCCACGGCTCCGTGCAGCCCCGCGGCCGGTCCGAGTTCGCTGACGGACAGTCGAGGCGGGTCAGGGCGGCGGGCCGTGCGCCAGTCCAGCTCCGCCCGAAGTGCGGCTTGCAGCTCGGTCTCAGCGGTGCCCAGCCCTCCGCCGAGGATCACCGCGTGCGGGTCCAGCACCGCGACCACCTGGGCGAGCGCCGCGCCGATGGCCCGCCCCGCGGTGTCGAGGATCAGCCGAGCGACGTCGTCACCGGCGGCCGCGCGCGCCGCGACGGAGCGGGTTCCGTCAGGTACTTCCGAGCCGGTGGCGCGTGCGTAACGGGCGGCGACCCCGGAGCCGGAGGCGTAATCCTCCAGCGATCCGCGCCAGTCGTCATCGATGTCGGAGGGAACGACGAACTCGCCCAGGCCGATCGCCTCGCCACGCCGGCCGTACCGTAATGCCCCGCCGGACACCTGAACCGAGGAAAGCCCGCTACCCAGCGAGACGTAGAAGAAGTCCGCACCCCCGGCACCCCGGCGCAACTCGCCGAGGGCGCCGCAGCGCACGTCGCTGTCGACGACGACGGGCACGCCGGGGACGAGCTCGCGCAGGAGATCACCTGGCTGCGTCGTCCAATCGAGTACTTCGGTGGAAGTCAGCAACCCGGCCGGCGAGACGTACTCGGGAAAGCCCGCCCCGACGGCGGTGATGCGCAGCCCGCGAGCCGCGGCCTCGAGCGTGAGCGTGGTGACCAGGTCCGCGGTGGCGCGCAGCCCGGGATCGCGCCCCACCGTGGACTTCTTCGCCTCCACGTGCACGGTCCGGTCCGGCCCGACGAGCGCTCCGTGTGCCTTGGTGCCCCCGACATCGAGGCCGAGAACGACGCCGGTCATGGTCAGGGCTCCCATCCCTGCGGCACGGGCCGGGCACCGCCGAGCCAGTATCGCGCGGTGGAACCGTCGAGCTCCACCAGACGGTAAGTGGTGCCGGCCGGCAGGAACAGGGCGTCGCGCGGTTCGAGGCGCCACCAGGCGCGTTCGGATTCCGGCGCATCCGGCAGCTGGGCATGCACGACGCCCGAGGTGACGAACAGCAGCGACTCGTCGTCGACGGTCAGTTCTTCGGAGACGTGACCGGGGCCGATCTGGCCGTGCCGGACGGTGAGATGTTCGGTGTCGACGGCGATGCCCTCCACGTGCTGTGCGTGGTCGTCGACCACCGTCCACAGGTAGTCGTCCTCGCCGATGACATGCAGCTTGCTGACAGCTTCTCGCTCCGCGGCGGCAGCAGGCCACCGTCGGGCCCAGCGGGTGTCGTGGTACGTGGTCGTCTCGAGGAGGGGCTGGCGCCGGGCGTAGGTCGACGCCGTGCCGCGCGATGGCGGCGGCGCGAAGTATTCGAGCACGCGGACCGGCTCGGTACCGGGGTTGAACGCGTGGTGCCACGTGTCGCGGTGGAACAGCACGGACGTGCCGGCCGGTACGCGTCGGACCTCGCCGTGCTCCGGGTCGGCGATCCACAGCGTGCCCTCGAGCACGATGTAGAGCACGTCGGCGGCGAATACCGTGGGATTGGTGGCGGAGTGCACGAACCGCCCGCCCGGCCGGAGGGTGTATTCGAGCACGTGCAGGGTGTCCGACGACGTGTACACGCGGTCACTGACGAATCCCGAAGGCGCATCGCCCCACAGGTGCGCTGCGGCTTCCGTGCCGGCGATACGGGTGGCTGTCGAGTGGACCGGACGAGGTGTCGCGCGGCGAGGCCGCGCCGGCCGGTCGTCGAGAGTCTGATTCATGGAGACCTCCGTGTCACTGGGTGGCACCAGAGTAGACCATGAAGTGATCCAGTACGAAGGGCTGGTAGCTTAACTGGCCTAACTGGTCTACTATCGCGAATACGCCAGCCGCGGCGGCTGGCTGCGAGCGGCGAGTGCCAGCGAAGGAGTTGACATGAGGGCAGGACGATTCGTCCCAGCAAGCTTGGTCGCGGCCGGCGCGCTACTGGTCGCAGGGTGTTCGGCGCCCGGCAGTGACGACGGTTCGGCAGGGGATTCCTCGGACGCCGCGGCCGAAGAGATCACCGCGCCGGTGACGCCCGAGGAGGTCGCTGAGCTCGGCGACGTCACGATGCGTATCTGGGCCGAAGCGGGCGAAGAGGCGACGCTGAACCACCTGGTGCCGATCTTCGAGAAGAAGTACCCGAACGTCACCGTCGACGTGACGATCAAGAGCTTCGACGATCTCACCAAGACCGTCGTGAATGCGATGAACTCCGATTCCGCCCCCGACCTCGCCCAGGGCAACCAGGGTTATCAGGTCGACGGTGCACTGGTGCAGGCCGGGCTGGTCCGCCCCCTCGATGACGTCGCCGAGGCCTACGGCTGGGAGGACGACTACTCGGAGTACTCGCTGAACCAGTTCCGCTGGAACGAGGACGGCTCCCGTTGGGGTGAGGGCACGCTCTACGCCAACTCGCCCGTCACGCAGTACATCGGCGTGTACTACAACAAGGACCTGCTCGCTGAGGCCGGGGTCGAACCGCCGGAGAGCTGGGCGGACTTCGAGGCCTCGCTCCCCGAGATCAAGTCGGCCGGCATCACGCCGATCGAGTTCGGCAACTCCGACAAACAGGCCGCGATGCACCTGTTCGGTGCGGTGTCCGGCCGATGCCAGACCGCTGACGAGGTCAACGACTGGGTCGCCGGAGTCGAAGGGGCGGACTTCCGGTCCGAGTGCAACAACCAGACCGCAGCCACCCTGGTCGACTGGGTGAACCAGGGCTACATCTCCTCCGGCTACGACGGCGTGACCATGGACGACGCCGCATTGCGCTTCGGCGACGGCAGCGCCGCCTACTACATCGGGGGCGACTGGCTGGCGCAGCAGATCTCCCCACGCGGCGGCAACATCGGCTTCACCGAGCTGACCGGCGAACACGGGAAGCTCGTCGCCACCGGTGCTTCGTCCATGGGCTGGCACGTGAGCAGCAAGACCGAGGTCCTCCCCGCTGCCGTGGCTTTCCTCGGCGAGCTGCACAGTCCCGACTACGCGCAGGCGCTGGCCGACCAGAAGCGGGTGCCGATCACCGGCGGCGACGACGTCACCTCCGATGACCCGCTGCTCAACGACGACCTGATCGCCGCGCGCCGGCTCCTGGACGACAACGGTCAGACCGCGTACCTCGACTGGTCCACGGACACCATGTACGACGAGTTCGGCTCGCGCCTGCAGGAACTGCTCGCCGGACGCATCGGACCGGAAGACTTCACCGAAGCCGTGCAGGCCAACTGGGCGGCGTTCCAGGAAGACAGGTGACGTACACGTGGACGGCGCGGTCGATACGCCGCCCAGGGTGACGCCCGATCCAGCGCGGCAACGCGCTGCCCATCAGCCCGGCGCCGGACGGTCGTGGCTGCGGACCACGTGGTCCGACCTCCGGCGCCAGGCGTGGGCCTTCTGGTTCCTCGCACCGGCGGCGATCGCCTACACGGTGTTCCTGGTCTGGCCGTTGGCCCAGACGGTGCAGTACTCGTTCTACGACTGGAACGGCATCACCCCCGCGACGCCGGTCGGACTGGAGAACTACGTCGCGGCGGTGACCGAGCCGGAGATCCGGTCCGCGTTGTTCCGGTCGCTGGTCTTCGTCGGCTTCTATGCGGTGCTGCCCACGGCGCTCGGCTTGCTCATCGCCGGCGTGTTCGCCCGGATCAAGGTCCGTGGCATGACGCTGTTCCGCGCGATGATCTTCGTTCCGCAGATCCTGTCGACCGTCGTGGTCGCCGTGGCGTGGCGCTGGATCTACGCCGAGGACGGCCCGCTGAACGCCCTGCTGGAGCTGGTCGGCCTGGGCTCGTTGACTCGGGCGTGGCTGGGCGACTTCACCACCGCCTTGCCCGCCGTCGGGCTGATCGGCACGTGGATCATGTTCGGGCTGTGCATGGTGATGTTCGTCGCCGGCGTGCAGAAGATCCCGACGGATCTGTTCGAGGCGGCGCGGCTGGACGGGGCCGGCGCCGTCCGGGAGTTCTTCGCGGTCACGTTGCCCGCACTTCGCGGCGAGATCCTGATCGCGATGATCTTCACGACCACGGTGGCGTTGCGCAACTTCGACATCGTCTGGAACACCACGGCCGGCGGCCCGGGTGATTCCACGAAGGTTCCCAGCGTGTTCATCTACCAAGCAGCGTTCCAATCCCGCGAGGTGGGATCGGCTGCGGCGATCGGGGTTCTGCTGACCCTCCTGATCCTGGTGGTCGTCGGGATCATCGGGCTGCTGCTGCGAGATCGGGGTGACTCGTGAGAACTCGACGCAGTGAGCGAATCGGTGCCTACGCGATCCTCATCACCTGCTCGGTCATCGCGCTGTATCCGTTCGTCTCGATCCTGGGGTTGGCGTTGAGCCCGCCGGGAGAACGGCCCAGCGGCTTCAGCTTCCCCACGGAGCTCTACTTCGGCAATTTCGCCAAGGCGTGGTCCGGTGGTGGCTTCGACACCGCGCTGATCTCCAGCCTGGTCGTCGCGACCGCGGTGGTCGTGGGCACCATCGTGCTGGCCCTGCCGGCCGGTTACGCGCTGGGCAACACTCGTGGCCCGGTCTTCGCCCTGATCGGTGGGATTCTCGTCGTCGGCCTGGTGTTGCCGTACGAGTCGATGATCGTGGCGCTGTACACCATGTTCCGCGACTGGGGGTTGCTGAACACCTGGTGGGCGCTGATCCTGCCGCAGATCGGGTTGTCGCTGTCGTTCGCGACCCTGTGGCTTCGGACGGCTTTCCGGCAGACGCCGGAAAGCATCGCCGAGGCGGCGGCGATCGACGGGGCGAGTCGACTCCGGACGCTGCGCAGCGTTCTGGTGCCGATCATGATGCCGACCGTGCTCACGCTGGCCACCCTGTTGTTCCTGTTCACCTGGAACGAGTTCCTGCTGGCTCTGGTTCTGGTGCCGGACGAGCAGTCCGCGCAGACGGCGCCGCTGGCGTTGTCGTTCTTCGCCGGTAATCGGCGGACGAACGACCCGGCGGTCACCGCTGCCGCAGCTGTGCTCGTCGCCCTGCCCATCCTCATCACGTACATCTTCCTGCAGCGCAGGTTCATCACCGGCATGCTCGCCGGCGCCATGAAGGAGTAACTCCGCGCATGACCGCCATTCAGGTTCCAGTCACCGTGTTCGACAATTCGGCCGACCTGGCCCGGGCTGCGGCCGCGGAGATCGCCGACGGCATCGAACGAGCCGCGCGGGCGGATCGCGCCTACGTGCTCGGCTGTCCGGGCGGGCGCACCCCGCGCGAGACCTATGCGGCGCTGAGCAACGAAGTCCGTGCACGGGAGCTGGACCTCGCCCACGTCGTGATCGCGATGATGGACGACTACGTCACGGTGGACGCCGACGGCAGGTTCACCCACGTCCCAGCGGACGCGCACTTCAGCTGCCGACGCTTCGCCCATGACGAGATCCAGACGCCGTTGAACGCCGCAGCTCCGGCCGGGCGCACCATCCCCGCGGCGAACGTGTGGGTCCCGGATCCCCAGGACCCGGCGGCCTTCGACGCCCAGGTGGCCGCAGCCGGAGGTTACGACCTGTTTCTGCTGGCCAGCGGCGCCGGTGACGGGCACGTGGCGTTCAACCCGCCGGGCTCGGCCCGGCACAGCGTCACCAGAGTCGTCGAGCTCGCCGACTCCACCCGCCAAGACAACATGGAGACGTTCCCGGAGTTCGAATCGCTCGACGACGTCCCACGCCACGGCGTCACCGTCGGGATCGAGACCATCGCCGGTCTGTCCCGGCGGGTCCTGCTCCTGCTGACCGGCCCGGACAAGCACCACGCCTTCCGGATGATCACCGAAGCCTCCGGCTACGACACGAACTGGCCGGCGACGGTCGTCCACGAAGCCGCGGACGCCGCCATCTATGCCGACCGGGCTGCCGTCGGGCAGCTGTGAGCAGGACCCGACTTCGCGAAGGAGCACGCGATCGATGACCACCGCGCGCGTACGACTCGGCATCGTCGGTCTGGGACTGATCGCCCAGGCCGTTCATCTGCCCAATCTGCGCACCTTGCGTGACGACTTCGACGTCGTCCACATGTGTGACCTGTCCGCGCAGCTGGCCGACCAGTTGGCCGCGGAATGGGGTGGGCAAGTACGCACGTCCACCGACCCGGCTGCGGTCTTCGCCGATCCCGACGTCGACGCGGTGTTGCTGCTGACGCCTGGTACGCACGCGGCGCTGACCGAGCAGGCGCTGCGCGCCGGCAAGCACGTCTTGGCCGAGAAGCCGTTCGCGCACTCGGCGGCCGAGGCGCTGGCGTGTGCGGATCTCGCCGCCGACAACGGGCGGGTGCTCCAGGTCGGGTACATGAAGATGTACGAGCCGATGCTCGCTCGGGCCCGCGCGGAGCTGGCCAACCTCGGCACGATCCGGCTGGTCCGGGTGACTGTGCTGCATCCCGCGGACGAGCCGCAGTTCTCGCACGTGCGTTATGTCCGTGGCGGTGATGCCGACCCGGCGGTGATCGACGCGGCGTCGGCTGACGAGGACCGTCGACTCGACCAGGCCGTCGGCGCTGTCGCCGAGCCGCTGCGATCGATGTATGCCGACGTACTGCAGGGTTCGGCCTGCCACGAGCTGTCGCTGCTGCGGGCTCTGTTCGACGACGCGTCGCCGAGCTTCGCCTTCGCGCAACTGGGCGAGTTCACCGCCGGTGAGCGTCTTGCGGCGCCGCCGCAGCTGCAGGCGCTGGGCCGGCTCGGCCCAGCGCAGCTGGCGTGGTCGTGGAACTGGTTGCCGGACTACCCGGAATACGGCGAAGAGATCGCCGTCTTCGGCGACGCCGGACGGCTGCGGCTGACCATGCCCGCGCCGTACACGCTGAGCGCGCGCGCCAAGCTGGAGGTCGAGCGGATGGACGGCGACGAACGATCGGTCAACCGGATGACCGGCGAACCCCGAACGGGGTTCGAGGAGGAGTTGCGCGCGTTTCACGCCTGCATCACCGCCGGTACGCCGGTACGGTCCGATGCGCGCGGAGCGGCGGCCGACTGCACGGCGTTGCAGCAGCTCACTCGCCGTCTCGCCGAAACTTATGGCGTCGCGCACACCCTGGGCGGCGAGGCCGCACGCCTCGGGGAGGTCGCATGAGCACGATCGCAGGAATCGGCTCGGCGCCGGTCAGCTACGGAGTCTTCGGCGGTGCGGACACCTCGCACCTCGCCGTGCAGCCGAGCGAGCTGCTGGCGGCCATGGCGGCCGCGGGTTACACCGGCAGTGAACTGGGTCCACCCGGATTCTTCGGCGACCCGGAGCAGACGGCCGCCGCATTCGCCGCCGCGGGGATGACCGTCGTCGGAGCGTACGTGCCGTTGCACCTCAGCGCGTCCGACGACCAGCTGGCCGCGGACCTCGAAGCCATGCGCCGCACGCTCGACGAACTGGCGGCCTGCGGGAACGCCGACGCGTTGGCCATCCTCGCCGACGAAGGCGACGACGAACTGATCCGGCACCCGTTCCGGGCGGCAGACGACCGCAGCCGCGGCATGAGCCCTGAGCAGTGGGACCTGGCGGCCGAACGAGTCGAAGCGGCCGTCGAACTGGCGCGATCGTTCGGCGTCGGCACCTCGTTTCACCCACACTTCGCGACCTACGTCGAGAAGCCCTGGGAGATCGAGGAGCTGCTGCGTCGGACCCAGGTCGACCTGTGCCTGGACACCGGGCATTTCCATCTCGGCGGCGCCGACCCGATCGAGTGGCTGCGGCGCTGGGCGCACCGGATCAACCACGTGCACCTCAAGGACGTGCGCCAGCAGGTCCTCGACGACGCCCGCCGGCGCCAGGATGAGGACTTCGAGGCCTGGTGGGAGTCGTTGTGCGTCCCGCTCGGGCGCGGCGACGTCGACGTGGACGGCTTCGTCGCCGCGCTCACCCAGGTGGACTATGCCGGTTGGATCGTGATCGAGCAGGACCGCGGCCCGGCGACGGCGTCGGCGTGGGACGGCATCGCGAAGGACCAGCGGGCGAACCGCGAGTGGCTCGCCGCCCGGCTGGCGTCGTAGGCCGGCGGCGGTCAGCGAATCCGGTACATCTCGCGCGCTTCGGTCAGATCGCGCGCGCTCTGGAACACCCGCGACGGGATGCCCAGCGCCTTGGCGGCGCGCACGTGGGCCGGGGAGTCGTCGAGGTAGAGCACCGACGACCTCGGCACGTCGAGCTGCCGGAGGACGTGCATGAAGATGCGCAGATCCGGTTTGGCCACGCCGATGTCGGCACTGTTGAACACGGCGTCGAAATCGTTGGCGATGCCGAGCTCGGCCAGTTCGGTGGGCAACTGGTCCGAGCCGTTGGTCAGCAGACAGACCCGCACGCCGCTTTGGCGGATGGCCCGCGCCGTGCGCAGCACCTCCTTGTCGACGACCGGGCGTTGAGACGACCACGCGGTCGCGGCGACCTGGCCGACCTCGTCGGCGATCTTTCGCACCCACGCCGACCGCGTCATGGTGCCGGTGGTCAGTGCTTGGAGCAGACGGGGATGAAACGCGGTTTCCTCCAGCTTGCCGGTCGGCAGCCCACACCGTTGTTCGATGGCGGCCGCCACGGCTGGGTCATATCGGCGCACCACCCCGTCGAGGTCGAGCAGGAGTACGTCGATCTGGCCCATGAGGACGAATCCTCCCAGTCCGGTCCGCAGACCGGTACCCCGCGGTCGGTCCGTAAGATCATTCGCGGCCGAGGGCCGCCGGGCGACGGCTACAGCGCGAGGTCGAGGTTGGCCAGGCCGTCCTCGGGCGAGGACGCCAGCGCCTCCTCACGTTTCGGAATCCGCCCGGCCAGCCGGGCCTCCCGCCCTGCCGCCACCGCCAGGCGCATAGCCCGCGCCATTCGTACCGGGTCCGCAGCCCGCGTGACGGCCGTGGCGAGCAGCACGCCGTCACATCCCAGCTCCATCGCCTCGGCCGCGTCGGAAGCCGTGCCGATGCCGGCGTCGAGGATCACCGGAACCGGTGCGTCCTCGACGATCGCGGCGATGTTGCGGGGGTTGAGGATGCCCAGGCCGGTCCCGATCGGCGCACCCAGGGGCATCACGGCCGCACAGCCGACATCGACGAGCTTGCGCGCGAGGATCGGGTCGTCGTTCGTGTACGGCAGGACGACGAAACCGTCGTCGACCAGCGTCCGCGCGGCCGAGACCAGCTCGATCGGGTCCGGCAGCAGCGAGACGTCGTCGGCGATCACCTCGAGCTTGACCCAATCGGTCTCGCAGGCTTCGCGCCCGAGCTTCGCGGTCAGCACGGCCTCGGCCGCCGAGAAGCATCCGGCGGTGTTGGGCAGCGCCCGGATCCCGTTGCGCTGCAGCAACTCCCAGATCGATCCCTCACCGCCGGCCTGCACGCGGCGGAGTGCCACCGTGGTGAGCTCCGTTCCGGACTCACGCAGTGCCGCCTCCAGGCCGGTCAGGCTGCGCGCGCCGCCGGTGCCCATGATCAGCCGTGAGCTCAGCGGCACCCCGGCGATGACGAGCTGATCGTCGGTATCGGGCTGGATCGTGGTCACGTCAGCCGCCCTGGACCGCGGTGATGATCTCGACGGTGTCGCCGCTGCCGAGAGTGATGGAGGACCAGTCGCTGCGCGGTACGACGGCCTGGTTGACCGCGACCGCGACGCCACGATCGGAGTACGTCCCGTCAGAGCGGGTCAGCAGCCGGGCGACCGCGTCGCGCACGGTCACCGACTCATGCAGGGTGACCGGGTCACCGTTCATGATCACGTGGGTGGTCATATTCGCCCTCCGGACGGTGTCGATGGTGTTGGATCGCGGCCGAACCGGCGGGGGTCGGCCGCGGACGTGGGGATGCTCCCCGCGGATATCAGCTCGGTGACGGCGGCGGCGGTGGCCGGCGCCAGAAGGATCCCGTTGCGATAGTGGCCGGTGGCGACGACCAGCCCGTCGACGGCCGAGGCCCCAACCAGGGGGAGGTTGTCCGGCGAACCGGGACGGGCTCGCGCCGTGGCCTCGATGAGCGGCAGTTCGTCGAGGCCGGGAATCATCGCCCGAGCATCGCGCAGTAGCGCGAACACCGCGCCCGCCGTGACGATGCGGTCGTCGGGCTGCTCCTCGCTGGTGGCCCCGACGACGATCTCGCCGTCGGCCCGCGGGACGAGATAGATCGACCGGGTCTGGACGAACCCGCGGACGACATGATCGAGCGTGAAGTCAGGATGGCCACTGGAGTCCAGCCGCAGTACTTGGCCCTTCACCGGCCGGGTCGGCACCGCGGCCATCGGCAGATCGCGGACGAGATCGCGACTGGCCCAGCCGGCCGCCAGGACGACCGTTCCCGCAGGATGCCGCGAGCCGGAGTCGTCCGCCACCCCGGTCACCCGCCCGTCCGGTGCGCGCGAGAGCCCGACGGCGCGCCGCCGGACGATCTCGACGCGCCGGACCTCGAGCGCAGCCAGCAGCGCGCGGTGCACCTGCCGCGGATCGGCCTGGTGGTCGTTCGCGGCCCAGATGGCGCCCGCGATCCGCGGTCCCAGCAACGGCGTGGTGTGCCGAGCGGTGTCGACGGTGATCTCTTCGACGTCGAGGCCCCACTGGCGGCGCAGGTCGAGCAGGCGGCGCAGTTGGGCGCGGTCGCCGGAGTCGTAGGCGACGGTGAGCGTGCCGCATCGGCGCAGACCCGTCGACCGGCCGGACTCCGCCTCCAGCTCAGCGGCGAACGCGGGCCACGCCTTCGCGGCTTCGACGTTCATCCGGGTCAGGTCGTGCTCGCCGAAGTCGGATTCGCTGACGGCGGCGAGCATGCCAGCCGCTGCGTGCGTCGCGCCGTCGCCCGGCGCCGGGTCGATACTGACGACGTGCATCCCCAGCTGGGACAGCCGCCAGGCGATGGCTGCGCCGATCACGCCGCAGCCGATGACGGCCACGTCCGCCGACGACGCCGGCTTCATCCGCGCTCCCTTCGCTGGCATCACCCAGATCAGGTTCCTGACGGTCGGCCTGCTCGGCCCTCTCAGCCCCGTCACCAGGGCTCCCGTGCACCACTACCGTAGCGCGTCGCCCATGGTGAGCCGGTGGCAGACTGCCGGGCATGACCACAGCAGCACTCGACGTCCGGCACCGGCTACACCAAGCACGCCTGTATCTGTGCACCGATGCCCGGCGCGACACCGGCGACCTGGAGGATTTCCTGCACGCTGCGCTGGCCGGCGGCGTGGACATCGTGCAGTTGCGCGACAAGACACTGGACGTGCGCGACGAACTGGAACTGCAGCCGGTCGTGGCGCGGGTGGCAGCCGAGCACGGCGCCCTTGTCGCCGTCAACGACCGCGCCGACGTAGCGCAACTGACCGGCGCTGAGGTCTTCCACACCGGCCAGACCGATCTGCCGATCGCCGCATCGCGGCAGTTGCTCGGCCCCGACGTGGTGTTGGGCCGCTCGACACATTCATCCGAGCAGGCTGCCGTCGCCGACCGCGACCCCGACGTCGACTATTTCTGCGTCGGCCCGGTGTGGCCCACCCCGACGAAGCAGGGCCGCCCGGCCGTCGGCGTGGACACGGTGCGCGCGGTCGCGCAGACGAACCCGGTCACGCCGTGGTTCGCGATCGGCGGGATCGACGAGCAGACCATCGGCGATGTCGTCGAGGCCGGTGCTCGACGGGTGGTCGTCGTTCGCGCGATCACCGGTGCCGACGATCCACAAGCGGCCGCGCGCCGGCTCAAAAATCGTCTCGCTGCGCTGAGCTGACCGGCTCGGCCGTCCTCAGCCGGCGCGAAGGTCGGCATATTCAGGATGCTTGTCCAGGTACGACGCGACGAACGGGCACTTGGCGACGACCGTGTCACCGGCGGCGCGAGCGTCGTCCAAGAGCGCTCGGGCGAGTGCTCCGCCGATGCCGCGGCCCTCGGCCACCGGGCTGACCTCGGTGTGAATCGCCGTGACTCGGCTTCCATCGCGTGCGTAGGAGAGTTCGCCGACCCTCTCGCCGTCCAGGTAGGCGGCATAGGCTTGCGCCGTCCTGGTGATCTCGATGTTCACGTGGTGCCCGCCTCCGCACGTCATCATCGCTGCGCGTGATCGTGACCTTTTACCGTAGCTGACGACGCGCTCATGCGCTCAGGTGTGGACCTGGTGTGGCTGCGTCACGGCGGTCCTGCCACGATGCACGAATGCGTCTTGATCATGTGTCGTATGCGGCCAGACCGGACGGGCTGGATGCCACGGCGCGCGCTCTGGCCGGCGAGCTCGGCGTCGACCTCATCGATGGCGGGGCGCATCCGCGGTTCGGCACCCGCAACCGGATCCTGCCGCTGGCCGGCGGCCATTACATCGAGGTCGTGGCCGCGCTCGAGCACCCGTCGACCGACGACATCGCCTTCGGTCAAGCCGTCAAGGCCCGTAGCGAGCAAGGCGGCGGATGGCTCGGCTGGGTGGTCGCGGTGGACGACATCGGCCCGGTCGAGCAGCGACTCGGCCGACCGGCCATGGTCGGTAACCGGAAGCGCCCGGACGGCTTCGAACTGGCGTGGCGGCAGGTCGGTGTGTGTGGGCTGGTGGTCGACCCACAGCTGCCGTTCGTCGTGCACTGGCAGTCCGACCCGGCCGAACACCCGTCGAAGGGCGGCGACGGCGTCGAGCTGGTGAGCATCGAGATCGCCGGCGACCCGCGCCGGGTGACGGACTGGCTGGGTCAGACGCAGAACTTCCCGCTCGAGGACGTGCACGTGTCGTGGGTGGATC
>NZ_DAHVSH010000157.1:0-2374 GCF_027324685.1 Haloactinopolyspora sp. | reverse complement strand
GACGACCACAGCGAGTTCCATCCGGTATCGGCGTTCAGCGGTTGCCTTGTGTTGCACGGCTACCCCCCGATAGCCCAAAGTGAACAAACTTTCCAAAACAGACTCTACGGGCGCTGTCAAGGGTTGAGCTGCTGCTCAGCGGGCTGTGTTCGATAGTCGGATGCACTGCAGCTGCTCGTCCGGTTGTCGGTCAGGGTGGCCTGGTGGGGCCCATCGGAGCGGTATGTCGGTGGGGCATGGCACGATCGGCGGGTGCTGAGAATCGGGGTGGAGCAACGGCGTGCTCGACTGATGCGGCGCCACGCGCTGCACCCGTCGACGCAGCGATCGAGCGTGGCCGAGGTGTGTACGGCGGTCGTCGCGTTGCACGCCACCGACCCCGCGTCGGTGTATCTGTCGGCGTTGGCCCGCAGCCCGGTCACCCTGGCGGATGTGTCCGCGGCGATGTACGAGTCCCGCTCGGTCGTGAAGATGCTCGGCATGCGCCGCACCATGTTCGTGGTGCCGACCGAGTTCGCGCAGGTCGTGCACGCTGGTGCAGGCCTCGAGGTCGCGCGCCGACTGCGGTCCCGGCTGGTCAAGGAACTACGCGAGCGTCCGACCGAGCCGGTCATCGACGGCGATCCCGCGGTGTGGCTGGCCGCCGTCGAGCAAGGCGCCGAGCAGTTCCTCATCGAGCACGGCGAGGCATTGGCCAACGACATCGCCAAAGCCGAGCCGCGGCTGCGTACCGCGCTGGTGCCCACCACCGACAAGAAGTGGGACGTCAAGCAGAACGTCACCAGCCGCGTGCTCACGTTGATGGGCGCTGATGGGCGGCTCGTACGGGGACAGCCCGCGGGCACCTGGCTCTCGCGGCAGCATCGGTGGGCCGCAGCGCGCTCCGTGTGGCCCGAGGGTCTGCCGGCGATGCCCGAGGATGCCGCCCGTGACGTGCTGGCCCGGCGCTGGCTCGAGGCGTTCGGACCGGCGACGGTGGACGACCTGAAGTGGTGGACCGGGTGGAGTCTCGGCGCCACCCGCAAGGTCCTGGCCGGCATCGACACGGTCGAGGTCGACATGGACGGCACGCCCGGGATCGTGCTCGCCGACGACACCGATCCCGAGCCCGAGGTCGAGCCGGCCGCGGCGCTTCTACCGGCGCTCGATGCCACCCCGATGGGATGGCAGCAGCGCGACTGGTTCCTCGGCCCGCACCAAGCGGAGTTGTTCGACCGCAACGGCAACATCGGGCCCACGGTGTGGTGGGAAGGCCGCATCGTCGGTGGCTGGGCAGTCCGGGAGGGCGACGTCGTCTGGGAGTTGCTCGAAGACGTCGGCGCCGACGCGCGAGCCGCGGTGGAGCGCGCAGCGGCGGACCTGCAGCCCCGCCTCGAGGGCGCCTCCCCGATCCCGTCCTTCCGCACCCCCCTCGAACGTCGTTTAAATGATCATGTTCAGTAGGTAATTCCCTGCTCCACCACCCGTGCACGCCTCGTGTTGCAGCACAACGCCTGGTGGTGTTACGGGGCGCTGGCGCGCTACGACGCTCGCATCGTCACCGGCGTCGGCAGCTCGACCGTCCGGCTCACCGTGCACAATCGATCGCGCGACTTCGCGATGGCGTCGGGCAGCACCGAGCGCGCGGCGTCCCCGGCTTCGCCCTCGGGAAACCGCACCCGGAAGACGACCTCGATGTCCTCGAGCCGGTTGCCGGACTCGTCCCGGATCTTCTCCGCGCCGATCTCGACGTCGAACGCCTCCGGTTCCGCCCGCCGCGCGGTGATGTAGTCGACGTCGACGGCCGAACAGCCGGCGATCGCCGTCAGCAGGAGCTCGATGGGTGTGAACTCGTGGTCCTCGCCTTCGCCAAACGCGAGCTCGCCGCCGCGGACGTTCGTCGCGACGTAACGTCGTGCCCCGGTGCGCCGGATGGACACGGATCGGTGCGTTTCTTCAGTCATGCGCCCACCCTGTCACGGTGGTGAAGGTCGGCCGACGTGCCGGGTGTCGGCCGTGGGGCGTCTGGGGCGTATGGCGTCTGCGGGGCTCGACGCAGTTTGCCCAGTGACGTTGTCGGGTGCAGTCATTAGGCTCGAGACATGTGCCGCAACATCAAGCCCCTTCACAACCTCGCTCCGCCGGCCACCCCCGACGAGGTCAGTGACGCAGCGCTTCAGTACGTGCGTAAGCTCGCCGGAACCCGCAAGCCGTCCAAAGCCAACCAGGCCGCGTTCGATGCTGCGGTCGAAGAGATCACCGCGGCCACGCAACGTCTGCTCGACTCGCTGACCACGGCGGCCCCGCCGCGGAACCGTGAGGAAGAGGCCGCGAAGAGGCGGGCGCGCTACGAGTCCCGGGTGGCCGCCGCCAGCTGAGGGCGGTCCGGCGTCGT
>NZ_DAHVSH010000208.1:0-10050 GCF_027324685.1 Haloactinopolyspora sp. | reverse complement strand
TCCGCCACGCCGGGGCGTGTGTGACGGAAGATACGGGTGTGCCGGTTGTACTGTGATCTCATGGCGACCCGAACAGCACCGGCTCGGTCGCGAAGCTCCTCGGGTACGACGAGCAAGAAGCGTGCCCCGGCTCGCGGCCGTAAGCGCCGCACGCCGACGGCACCCCCGCCGCCGCCCCCGCCACCGCCAGGGCTGGTGGCCCAGTTCTTCCGCGGTATCGGCAAGGCGATCGCCGGCATCTGGATGGCCATCGCCCACGTGGTCGGCGGCACCGCCCGCAGCGTCGGGCGCACCGCCAAGGGTCTCGAGCCCGAGCACCGGCGCGACGGCGTCGGGCTGGCGCTGGTCGGTACGGCGTTCGTGGTGGCCGCTTCCGTGTGGTGGACGCTCGACGGAGCCGTGTACGACGCCATCTACGGCGCGCTGGCCAGCGCCGTCGGTACCGGCGCGTACGTCACGCCGATCCTGCTGCTCATGGCCGGGTGGCGGACACTGCGCCACCCGGACCGCAACGGCCCCGCGGGCCGCCAGGTCATCGGGTGGGTCTGCCTTGCCTTGGGCACCCTCGGCCTGGCCCACATCGCCGGGGGCATGCCGAGGTCGGTCGACGGCGCCGAGGCGATGCAACGCGCAGGCGGCGCCGTGGGGTACGTCTCGTCGACCATCCTGGCCGATCTGCTCACCGTGTGGGTCGCGGGACCGCTGCTGGCCCTGCTGACGCTGTTCGGCGTCCTCGTCGTCACCGGCATCCCGCTGTACGAGGTCACCGACCAACTGCGCGAGTGGGCCGGACGCGTCGCGGTGTGGCTGGGCTTCCGCCATGGCGAGCAATTCGACGACGCCGACGAGCAGCAGCCAACGGCGCGTAAGCGCGGCCGGCGCCGCGACGCTGCCGAGCACACCGGCGACGAGCCGTACGACTCGCCGGTGCTGCGTGAGAAGCCGTCGAAGAAGAAGCCGGCCGCCGACGTCGCCGACACCGCAGAAGACCTCCCCACGGTCCCGGACGGCGTCGCCGTCGAAGCAGCGGCGAGTGGCAAGGGCAAGAAGAAGGCCGACGGCGACACCGGCGTGAGCGAACCCCCGCCGCACTCGCCGTTGCCGCAGCGGGTCGAGCAGCTCGCGCTGTCCGGCGACATCACCTACACGCTGCCCTCCAGCGACTTGCTGCGCCAGGGCAGCCCGCACAAGGCCAAGTCGGCAGCGTCGGACCAGGTGGTCGACGCGCTGATGGGCGTGTTCGAACAGTTCAACATCGACGCAGTCGTCAGCGGGTACACCCGCGGCCCGACGGTCACCAGGTACGAGGTCGAGCTGGGTACCGGGGTCAAGGTCGAACGTGTCACGGCGTTGAGCAAGAACATCTCCTACGCCGTGGCCAGTGCCGAGGTGCGCATCCTGTCACCGATCCCGGGCAAGTCCGCGATCGGTATCGAGATCCCGAACAGCGACAAAGAGATCGTCAGCCTCGGCGACGTGCTGCGTTCCTCTGTGGCCCGCAAGGACCACCACCCGATGATCGCCGGGTTGGGTAAGGACGTCGAAGGCGGGTTCGTCGTGACGAACCTGGCGAAGATGCCGCACCTGCTGGTCGCCGGCGCCACCGGCTCCGGCAAGTCGAGCTTCATCAACTCGATGATCACCTCGGTGCTGATGCGTGCCACCCCGGACGAGGTGCGCCTGATCATGGTCGACCCGAAACGGGTCGAGCTGTCGGCCTACGAAGGCATCCCGCACCTGATCACGCCGATCATCACCAGCCCGAAGAAGGCCGCCGAGGCGCTGCAGTGGGTCGTGCGCGAGATGGACATGCGCTACGACGACCTCGCGCAGTTCGGCTTCCGCCACGTCGACGACTTCAACAAGGCCGTGCGCGCCGGGCAGGTCAAGGTGCCGGAGGGCAGCGAGCGCACGTTGTCGCCGTACCCGTATCTGCTGGTCATCGTCGACGAGTTGGCCGACCTCATGATGGTCGCCCCGCGTGATGTCGAAGACGCGGTCGTGCGGATCACCCAGCTGGCGCGGGCTGCCGGCATCCACCTGGTGCTGGCGACCCAGCGTCCGTCGGTCGACGTCGTCACCGGCTTGATCAAGGCGAACGTGCCGTCGCGCCTGGCGTTCGCGACGTCCTCGCTGGCCGACTCTCGAGTCATCCTCGACCAGCCCGGCGCGGAGAAGCTGGTGGGCCAGGGCGACGGGCTGTTCCTGCCCATGGGCGCCAGCAAGACCATCCGCGTGCAGGGCGCGTGGGTCAACGAGAGCGAAGTCGCCGCCGTCGTCGCACACTGCAAGGAGCAGCTCGAGCCGAGCTACCGCGAGGACGTCACCGCACCGCAGACGACCAAGCGCGAGGTCGACGAAGACATCGGCGACGACCTCGACCTGCTCTGCCAGGCCGCGGAGCTGGTGATCAACACCCAGTTCGGCTCGACGTCGATGCTGCAGCGCAAGCTGCGTGTCGGCTTCGCCAAGGCGGGACGGTTGATGGACCTGATGGAAAGCCGGGGCATCGTCGGCCCGTCCGAGGGATCCAAGGCTCGCGACGTGCTGATCAAGCCGGACGATCTCGAGGAGGTCCTGGCGTCCCTGCGCGGCGAGTGACGGCGCGTGACCTGCGCTCCGGCGCGCCAGAGTAGGCTAACGGTCTCATGACCAAGCATTCCGTCGCCATCGTCACTCTGGGCTGCAGCCGCAACGAGGTGGACTCCGAGGAGCTGGCGGGCCGCCTGGACGCCGACGGCTTCGAACTCGTCGACGATCCGGCCGCGGCTGAGACGGTTCTGGTCAACACCTGCGGGTTCGTCGAGCAGGCGAAGAAGGATTCGGTGGATTCCCTGCTCGCCGCCGCCGACCTCAAGTCCGGCGGCGCCACCAAGGCCGTCGTCGCCGTGGGCTGCATGGCCGAGCGGTACGGCGTGGAATTGGCCGACGAACTTCCCGAAGCCGACGCCGTGCTCGGCTTCGACGACTACGCCGCCATCGGCCAGCGGCTGCGTGGGATTCTCGACGGCGAGCGGCACGTCCCGCATGTGCCACAGGACCGGCGCAAGCTGCTGCCGGTCAGCCCGGTGGAGCGGCAAGCCGCGGCGGGTGCCCCAGTCGTGGCGGACTTGCCCGACGGCGTCGCGCCCGCGTCCGGGCCGCGTACGCTGCGCCGCCGCCTCGACGGCGCTCCGGTGGCGCCGGTCAAGCTCGCCAGCGGGTGCGATCGCGCGTGCACGTTCTGCGCCATCCCCGCCTTCCGGGGCGCCTTCCTGTCCCGCCGGCCGGCCGACGTGCTGGCCGATGCGCGCTGGTTGGCCGGTACCGGGGTGAAGGAGCTGTTCCTGGTCAGCGAGAACTCCACCTCGTACGGCAAGGACCTCGGCGATCTGCGCCTGCTCGAGACCCTGCTGCCCGAGCTGGCCGCCGTGGACGGCATCGACCGGGTCCGGGTGTCATATCTGCAGCCGGCCGAGATGCGCCCGAGCCTGGTCGAGGCGATGACCACCACCCCGGGCGTCGTGCCGTACTTCGACCTGTCGTTCCAACACGCCAGCGCACCACTGCTGCGGCGGATGCGCCGGTTCGGCTCCACGGAGTCGTTCCTCGAGCTCATCGCCTCGATTCGCGATCGTGCGCCCGAAGCCGGCATCCGCTCGAACGTCATCGTCGGATTCCCGGGTGAGACCGAAGACGACGTCGAGGAGCTCGAAGACTTCCTCACCCGCGCGAAGCTCGACGTCGTCGGCGTGTTCGGTTACTCCGACGAGGACGGCACCGAAGCAGCCGACCTGCCCGACAAGATCGACCTGGACGAGATCGACGAACGCGTCGAGCGCCTCAACGATCTCGTCGAGCACCTGGTCGACCAGCGCGCCGAGGACCGCGTGGGCTCTGAAGTCGAGGTGCTCATCGAGTCGGTCGACGGCGACGGCGTGCAGGGCCGCGCAGCGCATCAGGGCCCGGAGGTCGACGGTTGCACGACCGTTCGGGGTGTGCGGGCCGGTGTCGGTGACGTCGTGCGTGCAGTCGTCGTCGGCAACGACGGCGTCGACCTGGTCGCAACCGCACGCTGACGGCGGTGTCGCAACGCACCGGGAAGTCCTACCCTTACCTCGTGCCCGACCCCAGTTCCGACCGACGCGAACCCGTGGCGCCGAGCGTATGGAACGCCGCCAACGCGCTCACGGCGCTACGGATCGTGCTCGTGCCGGTGTTCGGGTGGCTGCTGCTGCGGGCCGGTGGCGCCGAGGACGGCTCGCGGATCGCGGCTTTCGTGGTGTTCGCGATCGCCATGACGACCGACCGGCTGGACGGTGACATCGCCCGGCGCCGCGGGCTGATCACCGACGTGGGCAAGATCGCCGATCCGATCGCCGACAAGGCACTGACCGGGATGGCCTTCATCGGGTTGTGCCTACTCGGGGAGTTGCCCTGGTGGGTCGCGGTGGTGGTCCTGGCCCGAGAGATCGGTATCACGCTGCTACGCTTCGCCGTCATTCGCTCCGGTGTCATCCCGGCCAGCCGTGGCGGCAAGGTCAAGACCGCGCTGCAGGCCGTCGCGCTGGGGCTCTACATTCTGCCGTTGCCCGGCGCGTTCGACCCGGTCGAGATCACGGCGATGACGCTGGCGGTCGTCGTGACGGTGGTGACGGGCATCGACTACGTCGTCTCGGCGATCCGGCGCCACCGCGAAGCCGGCCGGCCAGGAGCGTCGGCGTGATCGACGCCGCGACCGCTGAGCACGCCGAGACCGCCGTGCACACGTTGATCGAGCAGGCCCGTACGGTCGCGACCGCGGAGTCGCTGACCGGCGGACTGATCTGCGCAGCCTTGACCATGGTGCCGGGATCGTCAGCAACGGTGCGCGGCGGTGTCGTCGTCTACGCCACGGAACTGAAATCCCTCCTCACCGGCATCGCCGCCGACGTGGTGCGACGCCACGGGCCGGTGTCGGCCGAAGTGGCGGCCGCGATGGCCGGCGGCGTGCGCAACCGCCTGACCGCAGATCTGGGCGTGGCGGCCACGGGGGTGGCCGGCCCTGATGCGCAGGACGGTCACCCGCCCGGGACCGTGCACATCGCTGTCGCCGACCCACGCGGCGTCACTGTGCGCTCGTACGTCGACGCCGACCGGCTCGCCGGCGACCGGGCCGACGTTCGACGGCAGACGGTCCGGATCGCGCTGGAAATGGTGAGCGAAGCGGCCCGCCCGGAGCCGGGCCGGACGTGAGCGACGGCCGGACGTGACGGGGAATGTCCGGCATATCGACGGCGTTACACGAGTGTCCAGGTGCGCCCCTTCGAGTCGTTGAACTGATACGAACCGCGGCGGGGTCACACAGCACAGACGCCGTACGCGCGGTACGGTGGTGTCAGGCACAGTCGAGACTGATCGCGAGAGGGGTGGCCGGTGGTACTCATCAGACGGCTCGTCGGCGATGTCTTGCGGCGCCGCCGGATCGAGCAGGGTCGAACCCTTCGCGAGATCTCGGCAGCGGCTCGGGTGAGCCTCGGATATCTGTCCGAGGTCGAACGAGGCCGCAAAGAAGCGTCCTCTGAACTGCTCGCCGCGATCTGCGAGGCTTTGGACCTGCCGATGTCCGAGGTGCTCCGCGAGGTCAGCGACGAGATGATGCGGGTCGAGGCGGCCGCGGTAGGTGCGCTCACCCAGTTGCGCCCGCGTGAGGAAGCGCGGCCGCGTGACGTCGTCCAGGTCGGCTGACCTGGATACCCAACAGGCAGACTCAAGCAAGGCTGATGCCCGTGACCGGTTGCGGTCACGGGCATCAGTGCATCTGCATGGCGGCCCACGCCGAGTGGAATCCGCTGCGGGGGCACGAACGAGAGCGCGGCGGTCAGTTGCGCAGCCGCAGCCCCCGCGGTGACAGATAGAAGCCGGCTGCGCTCAGCGCCTCACCCAGCGGGGTGGAGGTGACCTGCTCGCCATCGGCTCGCTCGACCCGTAGCGACCCGAGAGCGCCCTCGCGCACGGCCAGGGCGAGCGCATCGGCCGAGGCGCGCAGCCGGGTGGGATCGTCGGTCCACGACAGCAGGGTTCGACCGCCGCGCTCGACGTAGAGCGTCAGTTCGCCGTCGACGAGGACGACCAGGGCGCCGGCCTTGCGGCCGGGCCGGTGCCCGGACCCGTCACGCTCCGGCCACGGCAGGGCGGCGCCGAACGGGTTGGCGGGATCGGTGGCGGCGAGGACGAGCGCGCCGTCGCTGTCCGCGGAGCCGGCCGGGCGCGCGAACGATCGCAACCGGTCGACCGAACCGGGGGTGCCGAACTGGGCGGCCCCCAACCCGGCGACGAAGTAGCCGCGGCGGGCGCGCCCGGTGTCCTCGAACGCCGAGAGGACGCGGTAAGCAGCGGCGAACCCGCCAGGCAGCCGCTCGGCGGTCACGGCACCTCGGGTGACCACGCCGTGGCGTTCGAGCAGCGCTTCGGCCGCGGCATGCGCCCGCCGGGTCACGTCCGGCTCGCGGTCGGGCAGCAGCGACCAGCGCCCTGCCACGGTGGGCGGCCCGGACCGAGCGGGCATCGCCGCGCGGGTCCGGGCGTAGCGCGAGCGTGGCCGGGTTGGGCGAGACCGGTGCGTGCTTCGAGTGCCGGCCAGCAGCGAACGCAGGGGCGCCACGGTGTCGTTCGTGACGTAGCCGGACCAGACGAGGTCCCACAGCGCGGCGGCGATCGTGGCATCGTCGGGCACGCTGTCGCCGGTGGAGCTCGCGGAGATCGTCGCGGTGACGGCGTCAGCGAGTTGGCGGAAGAAGAAGGCGCCGCCTCCGGCCAGGGCGTCGAGCACGGCACGTTGCACGGCGTCGTCTGGTTCGCCGTCGAGGTCGGGAAGAGTCAGCGGGGCGGTGTCGGCCAGGTGCAGCGACACCCAGCCGTCATTGCCGGGCAGGTGACCGTGCCCGGCCCAGACGATCTCGCCGGCGACGCTCAGTTCGTCGAGCCAGGCCGGGGAGTACGAAGCCACCCGTGCGGGCAGCACGAGACTCTCCAGCGCGCTGGCCGGCACGGCGGCGCCGGCGAGCTGCTCGACGACGCGCAGGACACCGTCGGGGCCACGCAGCGAGCTGCCCACCGACTGCCATGCCGGCAGGAAGCGGCCCAGGGTGGCCGGATCGACCGGCTCGGCTTCTTGCCGCAGCGCAGCCAGCGACCTGCGGCGCAAGAGGCGCAGGACGCCGGAGTCGCACCAGTCGGTGCCGACCCGCCCGGGACGAAGCTCGCCTTCGACGACCCGGCCTTCGCCGGCCAACCGCCGCAGCGTCGACGTGACGACGGCGACACCCAGGCCGAAGCGGGCGGCGACGTCGTCGGCACGGAATGGGCCATGAGTCCGGGCATAGCGGGCGATGACGTCGCCCAGGGGATCGGGTACCGGCGCGGCGAAGGCCTCGTGCACGCCGCCGGGAACCGCGACCCCCAAAGCGTCGCGCAGCCGCCCCGCGTCTTCGACGCCCGCCCAGACCTCACGCCCGGCGATACGCACGAGCATGACGCGCCGCAGCCGCGCCAGCTCCTCCAGGTGAACTGCGGCATCTTCACCGTCGGCGCACCGAGCAGCGACCTCGTCGGTCGTCAGCGGGCCCAGCAAGCGCAGGAGGTCGGCCACGGCCTCGACACCGCTGGCCCGCCGGTCCGGAGCCAGTCGCTGGAGCTCGGCTTCGGTCTGCTCGACCACCTCGGGATCGAGCAGCTCGCGTAGTTCGGTACGGCCGAGCAACTCGGCGAGCAGGGTCGCGTCGAGGGTGAGCGCCTGTGCACGGCGCTCGGCCAGCGGGGAGTCGCCCTCGTACATGAACGAGGCGACGTAGCCGAACAGCAGCGACCGGGCGAACGGCGAGGGCTGCGGGGTCTCGACCTCGACGACCTTGACGGTGCGCTCGGCGATGGCGCGCATGAGCCGGCGCAGGCCGTCGACGTCGTAGACGTCCTGCAGGCACTCGCGCATCGTCTCGAGGAGGATCGGGAAGGAGCCGTACTTGGCGGCCACCTCCAGCAGTTGCGCCGAGCGCTGGCGTTGTTGCCACAGTGGCGAGCGTTTGCCGGGGGTGCGGCGCGGCAACAGCAGCGCCCGCGCGGCGCATTCACGGAACCGGGACGCGAACAGCGCGGAGTTGCCGACCTCGGCGGTGACGAGATCGTCCAGCTCGTCCGGGTCGAGCACCACGAGCCCGGCGTCAGGTGCGGCCGTGGAGCCGGTGGCGTCGAGGGACTCCGGGGTGTCGAGCGTGTCCGGGATACGCAACACGATGCCGTCGTCGGCGTGCGCGGCCTGGACGTCGACGCCGTAGAGCTCGCGTAGCCGTGCGCCGAGCGCCAGCGCCCACGGGGCGTGGACCTGAGCGCCGTACGGCGAATGGATGACCAGGCGCCAGTCGCCGAGTTCGTCACGGAACCGCTCGACGAGCACCGTGCGGTCGTCCGGGACGTGACCGGTGGCTGCCCGTTGGTCGCGGACGTAGGCGAGCAGGTTGTCCACGGCCCAGTCGTCCAGCCCGGCGGCCGCGGCCCGCCTGCGGGCGTCGTCGTCGGGCAGCCCGCAGATCTCTCGGACGAAGGCGCCGACGGCCGCGCCCAGCTCGGCCGGGCGGCCCAGACTGTCGCCGTGCCAGAACGGCAGCTTGCCCGGCCGTCCAGGAGCGGGAGAGACGAGCACGCGATCGTGGGTGATGTCTTCGATGCGCCAGCTCGTGGCGCCGAGCGCGAAGACGTCGCCGACCCGGGACTCGTAGACCATCTCTTCGTCGAGCTCGCCGACGCGCGCGCCACCCTTGCGCGGGTCCGAGCCGACCAGGAACACGCCGAACAGGCCGCGGTCGGGGATGGTGCCGCCGCTGGTGACGGCCAGGCGCTGGCTGCCGGGCCGGCCTTTGAGGACCCCGGCGGTGCGATCCCACACGACCCGCGGGCGCAGCTCAGCGAACTCGTCGGACGGATACCGGCCGGCGAGCATGTCGAGCACGGTGTCGAACGAGGACTGCGGCAGCCGGGCGAACGGATGCGCCCGCCGGACCAGGGCGAGCAACTCGTCCACTGGCCAGTCGTCCATCGCCACGGCCGCCACGACCTGCTGGGCGAGGACGTCCAGTGGGTTGTTCGGGACGGCGAGTTCTTCGATGCTGCCGGCGCGCATGCGCTCGGCGACCACTGCCGTCTGGACCAGGTCGCCGCGGTACTTGGGGAACAGCACCCCACGCGAGACCGCGCCGACCTGGTGGCCAGCCCGCCCGACCCGTTGCAGGCCGCTGGCCACCGACGGCGGCGCCTCGACTTGGACGACGAGATCGACCGCGCCCATGTCGATGCCGAGCTCGAGACTGCTGGTGGCCACCACCGCCGGCAGTCGCCCGGACTTGAGGTCGTCTTCGATGAGAGCGCGTTGCTCCTTGCTGACCGAGCCGTGGTGGGCCCGGGCCACGACCGGGTCGGCGCCGTCGCTGCTGCCCGCCTGGGCCATCATCTGCGCGGGCGGGCCAGGGGTGTCGCTGCTGAGTTCGGGCTCGGCCGACCGGGCGGACTCGGCGGCGATCTCGTTGAGCCGGGCCGTGAGCCGTTCGGCCAGCCGCCGCGAGTTGGCGAACACGATCGTCGAGCGGTGCTCGCGGACCAGGTCCAACACCCGCTGTTCCACCGAAGGCCAGATGGACGGTTTCGGCGCCGCGGCCCCCGGCACCTCGTCCTCCAGCGACCCGGGTTCGGCAGGCTGGGCAGGCCCGTCCAGCGCGGCCATGTCGTCGACCGGCACCTCGACCCGCACCTCGAGCGTCTTCGGCGTCTCCGGTTGGACCACGGTCACCGGCCTGCCGCCCGCGAGCAGCGAACTCACCTCGTCGACGGGGCGGACGGTCGCCGACAGGCCGATGCGCTGGGCCGGTTTCGGCAACAGCTCGTCGAGACGTTCCAGCGACAGTGCCAGATGCGCACCCCGCTTGCCGCCCGTGACGGCGTGCACCTCGTCGACGATGACCGTCTCGACGCCCCGCAGCGACTCCCGCGAGGACGAGGTGAGCAGCAGGAACAACGACTCCGGTGTCGTCACCAGCACGTCCG
>NZ_DAHVSH010000094.1:0-1854 GCF_027324685.1 Haloactinopolyspora sp. | reverse complement strand
CGGACCGATCCTGGCCACCGCGGCGGCGGCGATCGAGCAGGCGTTGTGGGACCTCAAGGCTCGTTCGGTGGGCCTGCCGGTGTACGAGTTCCTCGGCGGGGCGGTGCGCGAACGCACCCGCGCCTACGCCTGGGTAGGCGGCGACGACCCGGACGGGGTGGTCGACCACGCCCGCCAGCGCATGGCGCAGGGGTTCACCGCGGTGAAGATGAACGCCACGGGAACTGCCGATCACCTCGACCGGCATCAGCTGATCGACGACGTGCTCGCTCGCGTGGGCAGCTTGCGCGATGCCTTCGGCGCAGAACTCGACATCGCGCTGGATTTCCACGGCCGAGTCCCGCGCCCGGTCGCGAAGATCCTGTTACGTGAGCTGGAACCGTTCCGGCTGATGTGGGTGGAAGAACCGGTGACGCCGGAGACCGACGACTCCCTGCGCCACATCGTGCCCGGCTCGTCGATCCCGATCGCCACCGGCGAGCGGCTGACGTCGCGGTGGGAGATCCTGACGCTGCTCCGCGACGGCATGGTCGACATCGTGCAACCGGACGTGTCGCTGACCGGGCTGTTCGAACTGGAGAAGATCGCGCGGATGGCCGAGGTGTACGACGTCGCCGTCGCCCCGCACTGTCCGAACGGCCCGATCTCGCTGGCGGCGTCGCTGCAGGTGGGCTTCTGCTGTCCGAACGTCGTGATCCAAGAGCAGAGCGGCGGCATTCACTACCACCAGGGTTACGCTGGGCTGCCGGCCGGCGAGTTGTTCGACTACGTGCGCGACTCCGGACCGTTGACCACCATCGACGGCCACTTCCGCCGTACCGACGGCGCCGGCCTCGGCGTCGACGTCGACGAAGACGTGGTGCGCGCGGCGGCCGGCGCGTGGTCGTTGCCCGATCCGGACTGGACACACGACGACGGGAGGTACGCGGAGTGGTGATGAGTGCGACCGGCCTGAGCGGCGTCCACGTCGCCCTGGCCACACCACTGTCCCCGGACGGGCGCTCGGTCGACCACGACGGCCTGGCCCGCCTGGTCGAGCGGACTCTGCATGGCGGGGTACGCGCCATCTGCCCGGTCGGTTCCACCGGCGAAGGGCCCCGCCTCACGCGGGCGGTCCGTCACGACATCACCGCCACGGTGCGATCTGTCGCCGGACGGACGGTTCCGGTCATCCCGGCGCCCTCGGCGCCCACGGCAGCTGAGGCCATCTCCGAGATCGGTGAGCTGGTGCAGGCCGGAGCCGACGCCGTCCTGTTGGCACCGCCGTCGTATTACCCGATGACAGCCGACGAGATCGGTGAGTACTTCCACGCCGTGGCCGAGGCCACGGCGGCGCCGATCGTGCTCTACAACATCCCCGCCATGACGAAGGTTTCGCTGCCTGCGCCGGTGGTGGCAAGCCTGGCCGCCCACGAGAACATCATCGGGATCAAGGACAGCAGCCGCGATTTCGAGTACCTGCAGTCGGTGCTGTACGCCGTGGACGACGCCGATTTCACCGTCTTGACCGGCAGCGACACCATGCTGTTGCCGTCGATGCTGGTGGGTGCCGGTGGCACCATCGCCGCCAGCGCCAACGTCGTCCCGCAGTTGGGTCGGCAGGTGTACGACGCGGTGACCTCGGGCGACCTTGACGCCGCTGCGTCGGCGCAACGTCACCTCTTCGACGTCGTTCAGGCCTGTCGTATGGGCACCATGCCCGCGGGCTGGAAAGCGGCCCTCGCCGCTGCCGGTGTCTGCTCGCCCGCCCTGGTGGCACCTGCTCGCGGGCTCGACGACGACCGCCGCGCCGCGCTGACCGAACGCCTGCGGCAGTTGCATGCGATCTGAGGCCGTTGCCGTCACGGCCGCCGC
>NZ_DAHVSH010000077.1:0-6557 GCF_027324685.1 Haloactinopolyspora sp. | reverse complement strand
ATGAGCGCGGAGCAGAACGGATCAGACGGCATTCCGGCGCCGCCGTGGCAGCGGGTGCCGCAGCGCACGAGCCGACGCCGGCGGGATCGACTGACCCAGGACGTGATCGTCGAGGTCGGATTGCGGTTACTCGACGCCGATGGGCTCGATCGCTTCAGCATGCGCCGAGTCGCCGAGGAGCTCGATACCGGCGCGGCCTCGCTCTATTGGCACGTCGGATCCAAGGACGGTCTACTCGACCTGATCTTCGACACCGTCATCGGTGAGATCGACATCCCCGAGCCTGACCCTGGCCGCTGGCAAGAACTTCTCAAGACCGTGGCGCGCAACATGCGGGCCACGATTCTCAACCACCGCGACATCGTCCGGGTCTCGGTCAACCGCATCCCGCTCGGCCCGAACTCGCTGCGATTCAACGAACGCGTCTTGGCTATCCTGCGGTCCGGAGGCGTACCCGACGACATCGCCGTGTCGGGGCTGTTGCTCATGTTCTCCGTGGTCAACGGGTTCACCATCGACGAGACCGGGCTGGGTGGCGACGCATCGGAGGGCGCGCCGCCCCCGGTCGAGGCCGCATCGGTGGTGCGCGACTACTTCGCTTCGCTGCCGGCCACCCGGTTTCCGCACCTCACCGCCGTCGCCGACACCTACGCGAAGTTCGATCGAGACGCGTTGTTCGAGATGCTCATCGCGCTGTACGTCGACGGCCTGGCGCAGCGCGTGGACGCAGCCACCCAGCGCGGCACCGGTCGCGCGAACTGAGGGCGCGCGTCCCCGCCTTCTGGCGGGTTGTCCACCCTTCGCGACGCTGGGAAGGGTGGACAACCCTCCAGAAGTGGGTGGTTTCGCCGCACCCGCCTCGGCGCCGGATATGGCCCCTGCGCAGCGGTGATAGCATCCGACCTCGGCGGGCCCGGGGCACGGGTGGCCGCGCCGACACTCACCGTGACGACGATGGACAAAGCAGGGAGACTCACTCGTGATCCGTGCCGTAGGGGCGGCTTGCGCCCTCGTGCTCGTGTTGGCCGCATGCTCGGACGATCCGGATGACACTCCGGCGGAGACGAGCGCATCGGAATCGGCTGAGCCTGTCTCGGCGTTGGCTGAGCTGACCGGTGACGATCTGTGCGCGGCGCTGCCGGGCGAGACGATCGAGGAACACCTGGGTGTGGCCGTCGCAGGAAATGAGGGCCAGGAGCGCGGCCGGGCGCCGGTCATGCGCACGCCGTACTTCCTGTCGCGCGAGTGCGACTACGACACCGACGGCTTGCCTGGCTTGCGCACGTCGCTGAGCACGGAGTGGGACGAGTCGACGTCCGACGCCGAGGTCTTGGACAAGGTGTTCACCGACGTGTCCGCGGAGCCGGAGGCCGTCGGGGACTACGACGAGATCTCCGATCTCGGCGTCACGGCCGGCTATGGCGACGACGCGCTCCTGGCCAGTGCTGACCTCGCCGGGAGCGTGCTCGGTGTGGTGTTGCGAGCCGGGGAAGAGCGGCTGCTGCTCACGATGTCGACGACCGGATCGGCCACCCTGGAGCAGTTGCGCCCGCTGGCCGATGAGCTGATGGCGAACCTGGCGATCGACGCGTCCTGACTGGGCCGTGACGTGCGCGCCCGGCGTTAGGCTCGCCGGCATGATCGATGCCTGGGACCCGGCCGGCGAAGGGGTGCTGCGCTTGCCTTCCGGTCTCCTCGTCCGTGGCCGTGGCCTGAGCCGGGCGGAGCCGCCGGGGCCGGCGCCGACGTTCGCGCTGTACCTCCTGGGTAGCCAGCCTCCTGAGGTGGCCTGGGAGTACCGCTGGGTTCGCTGGCGCGACTTCGGCTTGCCCGCCGACCGGGCCGCGACGGCCGAGGCGCTGCGTGAAGCGTGGCGACGGGCCGGTTCGGATCGCGTCGAGGTGGCTTGCGCCGGTGGGCTCGGCCGGACTGGGACGGCGTTGGCGTGCCTGGCGGTGCTCGACGGTGTCGACCCGCGCGAGGCCGTGGCCTACGTCCGTGCGAACTACAACCCACGCGCAGTGGAGACGCCCGGGCAGCGACGGTTCGTGGCTCGGTTCGAGTAGGTGCAGGTCAGGCGATCACGGGTGGGTCCGGTGGCCCGCGACGTTGGGCGCCGGGTCCGGGGTCCACACGTTGCCCGTGGCGGCCGGAGCGGTCGACCGGGCGGCCGGGGCGCCGAGGTCGATCCAGTCGCGCCCGAGCTCGGTGTCGGGTTTGTCGTGGTCGGCCTCGCGTTCGTGCTGGGCGACCTTACGGCGCAGGTACTCGATCTCGCGGCGACGGTCCCTGGACCGCCGGATCCCCGCCACGAGCGTGAGCAGCCCGCCCAGGGCGATCAGCCCCGTGATCACGCCGGCCAGGAAGATGCCCCACAACGGCGACTCGAAGCCGGCGCCGAACACGTCGATGCTCACCGTGCTGCCACCGTCCATCACGGCGACGACCACCAACCCGGTGGCGACAACGAGCAGGAACAGTCCGAGCACGATCATGACCCGATCCTCCGTACGGCGTCGAAGCGTCCAGGTATGCGTCAACATCTCTTCCCGCCTGAGACTCGGGACAAACCCCGCAAAGGTGATCATCCCGAAGCGTGGTCGCTCGATTCGGGCGCGTGGCGCTCCAGAAACCGGTAGACGTCGGTGTCGTCGACTCCGGGGAACGTCCCCGGAGGAAGTGCTGCAAGCAGGTGCGAGTGCGCCCGGGCGCTGGGCCAGGAGTAGTTCTCCCATCGTGCGGCCAGCTCCGCCGGAGGCCGGCGGCAGCAGGCCGGGTCGGGGCACCTCGAGCGGGCCCGCACGGTGGTCTCGCGGCCCTGGAACCACTTGACGTGGGCGTACGGCACGCCCACGTCGATGGCGAAGTCACCGTCCGCAGTGCGCTCGACGTGGGTGGTGCACCAGTACGTGCCCTGGTCCATGTCGGTGTACTGATAGTGCGTGGAGTACGGGTCCGGGGTGGAGAACACCGCGCGCGACGCCCAGTACCGGCAGGTGATCTGGCCTTCGATGGCGCCCAGCACGTCGGTCGGGAAGGTGACGTCGTCGTTCTCATACGCCTTGTAGATGACGCCGTCTCGGCCCACCCGCATGAAGTGCACCGGTAGGCCCAGGTGTCGGGTGGCGAGATTGGTGAAGCGATGAGCGGCGGTCTCGTAGGACACGGCGAACACGTCCCGCAAGTCGTCGATGGCCAGTTCCTTGCGCGCCTTGGCTTGCTGCAAGAACGTCACGGCCGCGCTCTCCGGGACGAGCATGGCCGCAGCGAAATAGTTCGCTTCGACTCGCTGGCGCAGGAAGTCGGCGTAGCCGCGCGGGTCCTCGTGATGCAACGCGAAATGGCCGAGGGTCTGTAGCACGATGTAGCGCGGGTCGTGGCCGCCGCGCGGGGCGGCCGGGAGATAGATCCGCCGATGCCGCAGGTCGGTGATCGACCTGGTGGCCAGCGGCAGGTCGCTGACCCGATGCAAGGTGAACCCGAGGTGAGTGGTGAGGTCGTTGATGTCGCGCTGGGTCAGTGGCCCGCCGGTGTGCTCGATCGTGGCGCAGATGTCACGCGCGATCTGCTCGATCTCGACGAAGTAGTTGTCCCGGTCGCGCATCTGCCGGCGTAGCTCGATGTTGGCCCGGCGGGCCTCTTCCGGTGTCGCCGCCTGCACGGTGGCGCGGCGTTCGAGTTCGTTGTGCAGTCCGACGAGGGACGTGAGGACGTCGGTGGGCAACGTGGCTGTGCTGCGAATCTCGGGCAGGCCGAGGGCGGTGTACGACGCTCGTGCTTGCGCGCGTTGCAGAGCGATCTCCAGCGCAGCGCGTTCCGACGGTGGCTCGTCCTTCATCAGCTCGGCGACGGAGACATCGAGTTCGTGGGCGATCGCCTGCAGCAGCGCCAGCCGCGGCTCGCGCTTGCCGTTCTCGATCTGCGACAGCAACGACGGCGCCCGTTCCACTCGTTCGGCCAACTCGCTCAGCGTGAGCGACTTCGCCTTACGCGCGTGGCGGATGCGCCGGCCGAGCGTGATGAGGTCGGGACTGCCATCGGATGCGGGCATGTCTGCTCCGTTGATCGCCGACTGAGCCTTCAATCTAGGTGAAATCGGACCGTAATTCACCGGGTCTTGGCGATGCGGCAGACTTTCGGCGCCTGCTCGAGCGATGTTCGGCGGAATTTTGACCCGAACCGCTGCCCTCGCGTCGGCGCCGGGACCGACCCTGAGACGATGCCGGGATGCGAACGAGGGTGGCAACGGCGACCGGTTGGCTCAGCGCGGTGGTGGTGATCACGTCGGCTCTGTCGGCGTGCGGCGGGGACGAGCCCTCGGCCGCCCCGAGCGAGACCGAGTCGCGCCCAGCGGCGTCCGACACCGCCTCGCCGTCGCCGTCGGGCCCGCCGACCGCACCGCAGACCCCCGGTACGACGCCGTCTTCGCCGCCGGCCAGTCCCGATGTGCCGGTGGATTGCCCGGATCAGACGCTGGCCCGCCTCGACCTCGACGAGAAGGTCGGCCAGTTGTTCATGGGCGGCGTCCAGGTCGGGGAGACCCCGGCGTACGTGTCGGACGACCTCGGCGCGGCGCAGGTCGGTTCGCTCCTGCTCATCGGACAGTTGACGGGTGGGACGTCGGCCTCGGCCGAGGCCGCCGACCGTGGTCGCGAGGTCGCCGGTGCGCCGGCCGGGGTGCAGCCGTTCGTGGCCACCGATCAGGAAGGTGGGCTGGTTCAGCATTTGAAGGGCGACGGGTTCGCCACGATGCCGTCGGCGGAGGAACAAAGCAGCCTGCCCCCGCAGCAGTTGCGCAGCGAGGCCCAGGCCTGGGGTGAGGATCTGCGCACCGGCGGCATCGACGTCAACCTCGCACCGGTGGCCGATGTGGTGCCCGAGGACATCGGCGATGCGAATCAGCCGGTCGGTGCTGTGCAACGCGGGTACGGGCCCGACCGCTCGGTGGTGGCCGCGCAGGTGGCGGCGTACGTGCAGGGCATGAATGATGCCGGCGTGGCGACGGCGGTGAAGCACTTCCCCGGGTTGGGCAAGGTCGAGGGCAACACCGACTTCTCCAGCGGGGTGGTGGACACCCGGACCACCCGGGACGACGCCGATCTGGAGCCGTTCGCCGCAGGGTTGCGGGCCGGCGCGCCGTTCCTCATGGTGGCGCTGTCGACGTACGAGCAGATCGATCCGGACCGTCGGGCGGTGTTCTCGCCGACGGTGATCGACGGGATGGTCCGCGGCGACCTCGGTTTCAACGGTGTCGTGCTCTCTGACGATCTCGGCGCCGCGGTGGAGGTGGAAGACGTGCCGCCGGCCCGCCGAGCGCTGGACTTCCTGCGCGCCGGCGGAGACATCGCCATCGTGTCGACGCCGGAGCTGCTGCCGGAGATGACCGAAGCCGTCATCGACGAAGCGGAGGCGGACGCCGGGTTCGCCCAGCTCGTGGACGAGCACGTGCTGCGCGTGCTCACGGTCAAGGAACGGATGGGCCTGCTGACGTGTGACGGCTGACCGACTCGCGCCCTGCGGTCAGGGAAACGCCGGCCAGTCGAACGTCGGTGGCAGCACGCCTTCGAGCGTCAACAGCCAGCGCTTCACCTCGAGACCGTTGCCATCGACGCCGCCGCTGTACCCACCCAGGCCGTCGTGTGCGACGACCCGATGACACGGGACGACCAGTGGCATCGGGTTGGAGCCCATGATCGCGCCGATACCGCGCGCGGGGACACCCGTGCCGCTGCGCTCGGCGAGCTCGCCATAGGTGATCGACTTGCCGAAGCCGACGCCGTCGTACAGGGTCTGCAACACCTGGCGCTGGGTGCCCTCGGCATAGCGCCAATCGACCTCCACCTCGAAGCCGCGGCGCCGGCCTTCGAAGTACTCGACGAGCTGGTGGGCCACCGGCGTCGAACGCCCGTCGTCGGCGGCCGGCGGCAGCTCGGCACCGGGTAGCTCGCGTCCCTCCCAGGTCAGCCCGGCCAACCCGACCGTCGTGACCGCGAGGCGGATCCGGCCGACCGGGGTGCTGACCGTGGTGATGACGACGTCGTCGGTGCGCGTCATGGTGTCCATGGTGCCGTACGGCACTGACAGCGTGATGCTGTACGGCACTGACGACATCGCGTTGTGCGCCGGTTGTGCGCGTCCACCAAGACTCGTCCGGCGTCGTGGTGGAGTACCTCAGTACGACATGTGCCGCCGGACCGGGCACAGTAGACCTGCATGTGGTACGGCCGCGACCTGGCGGCTGGCCGACTGACCGGGGGTGTGCAGATGTCCGGATCGCGCAACCAGGGCTTGCGGGGGCTTTCCGCCGCCGACTCGGCTCGAGTCGCGGTGTTCACAGCGCTGATCGCCGTACTGGGTGTGCCGGGCTCGTTCGCGCTGTTCGGCAATGCCGTCCCGGTGACGCTGCAGTCGATGGGTGCCTTGCTGGCCGGTGCGATCCTCGGCGCGTGGCGCGGCGCGTTGTCCATGGTCTTGCTGCTGGCCCTGGTCGCCGTCGGCCTGCCGCTGCTGGCCGGCGGGCGCGGAGGGCTCGGCGTGTTCGCCGGGCCGTCGGTGGG
>NZ_DAHVSH010000049.1:0-4481 GCF_027324685.1 Haloactinopolyspora sp. | reverse complement strand
CCGCCGGCAGCCGCCAGACCCTTACCCGCAGCCTTGAGCGCACCGGACTTGGCGACGGCCGCTCCACCCTGCGCCACCAGGGAGCTACCACCGGTGACGAATCCCAGCGCAGCGGTTCCAGCCAACTTCTTCGCGCCCTTGATCGCGCCCGCCCGGACCATGGCACCACCGGTGGCCTTGGCCGCGCCACCGGAACGACCGCGGCTGCCCGCAGACATCACCACGCTGCCGGGTCCGCTGAAGCCGCCCTCACGCCGACGTCGCATCATGCTGTGTAGGTGGCGGCCACCGGTTATGTCGCGTTGTACGTCCATGGCGGTGTGGAATCGGCCCATGCCGGCCATCAAGCCTCCGCTGTTCGCGGCCTTACCGAACCCTCCGCCGCCGCCTCCGCCTGGCGTCATCTTCGACATGGCTTCGGCCATCTTTTCGTTCGACTGTGAGACGGCCTTGCGGCCTCGCCAGAAGATGATCAAACCGATGACCAGCAGGACGTCGACAAGCATGAACGTGCCGATGCGTTCACCGAACGAGTTGCCAGCCTGATCGCCGAAGATGTACTGGATGATCACCATGAACGTGCCGAGAAAGATGATGGCGAACACGAGCGTCAGTAGGGCGGTCGCCGCCGAGCCGATCGTCACCCAGAGAGAACGACGCGCGCCCATTGGAAGGATCGCTACGAGCAAGGCCAGCAGAACCTTGAAACACTGGACGATCGCGTTGACGCCAGCCAGGACGACGGCACCCGCGATGACCAAGACCACGAGTCCGAGGAAGCCCACGGTCGGTCCGAGGAACCACTGAGTGAGAACCCCCTGCAGATTGGCCTGATTCTCGAACTTGTCCTCGTCGCCATAGACACAAGCGCCCGGCACCTTCCATCCCTCGTCGAGGTATCGAGCGTCCTCGCCGACAGCTTCGGCAGCCCGTTCGCCGTACGGCCCCGGCACGCGCTCCCGGATCTCCTGCGCAAGTTCTTCACCGCGCCCGTTCTCGCCATCCCCATAACGGGAGACGTATGCCAGCACGAGCGCATAGGCATCCTGGCAGTCGTGGTAGCGCGGGTGGTCTTTCGCGACCGGCTCACCGTTGTCATTGCGAGGAACGAGGATCTCTCCGAAGTTGACCAGCTGCACTGGATACCAGATGAACGAGGTGACGATGCTCTCGCCGGGTGTCATCGGATCAAACTCCGGCTGGCTCTCGTCGGCTTCGTTTTCGCTCTCGACCCTCGAGTCGAGTTGGCCGACAATGTCGGTCCCGAAGTCACGGGACTCGTAGATGAGGCCGCCTCCGTCGTCGCCGCCGAGCATCACGTCCAACGGGGAGTACGCCGCCAGCGGCGTGGTGTCCGTGTCGGTCGCGCCGATCGATGCGATGGCGTAGTTGGTGATGATCAGAGCGAGAAACAACTCCGCGATCCCCTGTGCCCAACGCCCCCGGGCCATCCAGATGACACAGATGAACGCGGTTATCACCAGCATCGTCGCGTACAAGTTGTAGTTGCGGAGAATCTCCTGTAGAACGTCTTGGATCGCATCGAACGGCGCCCGGATGGCGTTCAGCCAGCCAAGCCCCATCGCAAAATTGGCGAACCAGGAGACTATCCACACACAGGCCGTGTAGATCGACCACATCATCTCCATGATGAATCGGAAGAAGACGGAGTCGAGTTCGGTCAGGCCACCTCCGGGCAGCGCCAGCTGAATGTCGGAGATGGAAATGCGGACGTCCCCGCCCCCGGGAATGGAGCGAGTGTATTTGACGCTGTCGAAATCCGTGCTGGTCAACACGGCGGACGTCCGATAGCCCGCCGCGTGAACCAAGCCGGAGACGCTCATGGCCGGGCCGCCTCCTCCATCGCCCCCGTGAGCTGGGTCGGTGCCGGCTGCTCCAACTGTGGTCGACGTCGGTTAGCCGACGCGGTGATCGCGACCTCGGGCGGTGAGGTCTTCATCGCCTCGAAACGCTCGGGCCGTGACGGCGGCATGATCTTGACGCGAGCGACGTTGCCCAGCGCATCACGCATCAACGCTTCACCGCGGCGCATGTCGGGCACGCCGTCAGCGCCGACCGGGCTCGTGTGCTCGGTGATGAGCGACACGAGCGACTCGTCCTCGGGGTCGAGGTCGAGCCAGCGCAAGCCGCGCTTGGCCAGCGTCTTGTCGCGGTGGCGCATGAGGATTCGGGTGGGGATGAGTCCGCGCAGCGTCGCGTCGCCGAAATCGGCTTCAGGGTCGTGGCTGCCCAGAGCGACGGCGGCTTGGTGCTTACGGCCGTCCCGGACGAACACGGTGATCTCGCGTTCTCCTTCGGGACTGGCGGTGACGTGGTGCGCCTCGTCCACGATGAACAGCGCCAGCTCCGAGCGGTTGTGGAAGCAGATCTGGCGTCCCATGCTGGCCATCAGCGCGTACATCGCGCGGCCGAAGATCTTTTCGAGCTTGAGCTGCTCGAACAGGTGCGCGTGCTGGATCTCGTCGCGGTCGGGCAGCTCGAGCGTCCGCGTCCAGAACACGATGGCGCGGTCGTCGAGCTCCAGCGGAGGCAGCGACGAGTCGAAGATGACTCGGCCGAAGTCCTTTCGAGCGAAGACGTTCATCAGCCGGCCCAGCTCGTAGGCCCCGTCGAGCGTGCAACTCTCCATCAAGTGAGCGGTCAAGCTGCCGAGCCCGCGAATACCGTGCCGGCTCAAGTAGCTGACCTCGAGGACGTCGGAGAGCAGCACTCCACGATCGGACGTGGGCGAGACGTTCAGCAGCGGCGTCAGGAACGACTGCGCCACCCGCGACCCGGTCTGCCGATCGAACACCCGCAGCGGATCCATGCTCATGGTGGGTTCGGCGACTGACACGACGGTGGGGCTGGTGAGCGCTTGAGCCATGGTGACCCACTCGCCGGACTCGGTGCGGTCGAGCGCAACGAACCGCCCGCCTCGGTCGAGGGTGTCGGCGGCGATCTTCTTCAGCGCGACCGACTTCCCGGCGCCGAGCTCGCCGGCGATGGCCAGTGACCCGGACACGTCGAGGCGACTGGTCGCACCGGCCGGGTCATGGTGCACGGCACCGACCTGACCGGTCGAGATGTTGAGCGCGAGCAGGCTACCCCGGTTGTCGCCGACATCACAGGTCACGACGGGTACGGAAGCAGAGAACGAATGCGACGTGGTGATCTGGGCGAACTCGCGCACCGACTTCGACAGCGGCGCGCCGGGCAACATCGCCCACCACAGATCTTCCTGATTGCCCAGCGGATGCGTGAGCTTGAAGCCCGACGCCCCGTAGAAGGACTGCAGCTCCTTGGCCTGCTCCATGACCTCGTCACCGCTGTGCCCGGCCACACAGAAGATCGCCGTCGCCTCGACCTCGACCTCGAGGTCGTCGGACGACAGCAGAGCCTCGTACTCGGCGAGGTCGCGGGCTGAGCGCTCGATGGCGTGCATGCCTGTGCTCAGTTGGCCTTCCTGCTGTAGGAACTGGTCGTTCAGGTTCGCCACCGCTCGTCGGTTACGCGCCATGACCTCTTCGCGCGAGCGGGTGTGCAGGCGCACCGCCCAGTCGACGTCGAGCCCGGCGTCGTCGACGCGGCCCAGGTACTCGCCTCCGGGAAAGATCATTCCGTCGGCTGGGGTGTCGGCCAGCGCCAGCATGCTCTGGTACGACGCTGCGTCGGGGTGATCCGGCTGGGTGATCTTGAGGTACTTCCTGCGCAGTGGGTTCCACGACTTGAGTTGGCGACGGTCCAACTCGGCCTGAGCGCCTTCATCGATGACCGCGTCGGGCCACAGCACGCCGTGCCGTGGCGTCAAGGCCGGCTCCCGGTCCACACGGGGCTCGGGCAGGTCCATGTCGGCGTACAGTCCGCGCTGCAGCGCGTGCTGGTAGAGCCAGACCAGCTGCGCGACCGTCGCGGGCTGCGGCCGGAAGACACCCGGGATGCCCGATTCCACCTTGCGCGCCTGCTCGGCACGGATCTTCAGTTCCGCGGGCGGTACGCCACCACGAGGTAGAGCGAGCTGGTCGCGGAAATCGTCGACCGCTGCCCGGACCGAGGCGCTCATGCCGCCGAACTTGCCGCCGTTGCGCAACGGGACGCTGAGCCAGAACGTCCGCTGCCCGAGCGAGAGCTCGTCCAGGGTTTCCAGCGTGGCCTCGCATTCCGCGGCCCACTCGGGGCAGTGTTCCAGTGGAACGTCCTGGATCATTCGCTCGACGATGGCCGCCGGATCCAGGGCCGCGCAGGTGCCCAGCAGCAACGCCTCACCCGGCAGCGACCTCAGCAGAGCCTGGTGGGCCGCGCGCACAGCGTGCTTGTCCTTGTCCGGGCGGAAGCCGTACGGCAGCGCGTTCAGGCGCCAGGTCGCCCACACTGTGCCGCCGCGTGCCCACATCATGTGACCGGCCATCGCCCGGGCCGGGCTCCGCATCGCCATCAGCGCACCACCTTTCGTCGTTCGTTGTCGTTCTGGTCGTCGACCA
>NZ_DAHVSH010000041.1:0-13745 GCF_027324685.1 Haloactinopolyspora sp. | reverse complement strand
ACGTCGTACGACATCTGACCCGGCAGCGTCACCGATACGTCACCGGCGCTCGACTCGGCGTCGAGGGAGCTTGGCGGATGCGCGGCGTCGACCGACACGTCGCCGCCGCTCGATGTGACCTTCGCGACCTCGGCTTCGAGGCCGGCGACGGTCACCGAGCCGCCGGCCGAGTGCGCGGTCAATTCGCCGGAATGATTCTCGACCCGCAGGTCGCCGCCGTGCGCGCCGAGGTCGGCGTCGGCGGACAGTCCGGTCACGGTCATGGCGCCGTGTGTGGCATCGGCGATGACGGTGGCATCGGCCGGTACGGTCAGTTTCACGTCGGACTTGCACCACAGGCCGAGGAAAACACCGGAGTCGCAGCCGCCATACACACGCAGCGTGCTGCCATCGACCTCGTGCTCGACGCGGCCGTCGCGGCTCCATCCCGACTTCGCCTCGAACTCCAACGACGTTTCGCCGGCGGCCGAACCGACGATCTCCACGTGCCCGGACGACACGTCGACCTCCACCCTGGTGATGGTCTGGTCGATCGTGACGGTGTCGCTGGAATGAATGAACCACGACAAGGCGGTCAGGCTCGCGAACGCCACGGCCGCGAGTCCGGCCAGGGAGAGGCCCCGGCGTACCGGCTTCGCTCGCCGGTCGGAGTCGGGGATTCGAGTCTGGGTGGCCATGGTGCAACGCTAGATCTTCGTCGTGCCGTGTGGCTCCGCCCTGGTGACGAAGGTTCCCTGATTCGCTGCTCCGGGGTCACCCTGATCGCACCGCTCAGGTGAGCGCGTGATCACGCCGCTCAGGGGGCCAGCGTCACGCGCAGGATGCGGTCGTCTCCGTCGCGGGGGTCACCACGGCCGTCGGTGTTGTTCGTCAGCACCCACAGTGTTCCGTCCGGGGCCACGGCCGCGTCGCGTAGCCGGCCGAAGTCCTCGAGGTACGACGTGGGCTCGCCGGTCTCGCCGTCGACGAGCGGCACCTGCCACAGCCGTTCACCGCGCAGCGCGGTGACGAAGAACGTGTCGCGTACGTACGCCAGGCCGCTGGGCGAGGCGATCGCGGTAGGCCGCCACTCGACCTCCGGATCGATGAAGCGGTCGTCGCCGGCCACGCCCTCCACCTCGGGCCAGCCGTAGTTCTCGCCGGGCTCGATCAGGTTCAACTCGTCCGCGTCGCGATCACCGAACTCGCTGGCCCACAGCCGGCCGTCGTCGTCGAAGGCCAGGCCCTGAACGTTGCGATGTCCGTAGGAATAGACCGGCGAGCCGTCGAACGGGTTGTCGGCGGGGACCTGGCCGTCGGGGGTGATGCGAAGGATCTTGCCGCCGAGGCTCTCCACGTCTTGGGCGTCGTCCGGCTCACCCGTCTCGCCGGTGGACACGTACAGCATGCCGTCGGGGCCGAACCGCAGCCGGCCGCCGTTGTGGATCGTGCCGGCGGGAATGCCGTCGAGAACGGTCTCGAACTCACCGAGCTCGCCGCCGGTGAACGTCGTGCGCATGACGGCGTTCTCGGACCCCAAGGTCGCGTAGACGTACAACATCGACGCGTCACCCGGGTCGAAGGCGATACCCAGCAGGCCGCCTTCGCCCCCGCCTTCGACGTCCGGCACGGTGCCCACTTCGGTGATCGAGCCGGAGTCGTCCACCTGCACGATGGTGTCGGCATCACGCTGCGAAACCAGCGCTGTGCTGTCGTCGATGAACGCGATGGCCCACGGCGCGTCGAGTCCGGTCACGATCTCGTCGACGCCGGCCGGGGTGACGGGGCCCGCGACGGGGCTGGTCGTGGGGGTCTGGGTGCCCGTGCGCAGCGGAGTCGACGGCTCGGCGGAAGACGACGGCTCAGCCGTGCCATCAATCTGAGTACCGTCACCGCCGTCGTCGGACGAACAGGACGCGGCGAGCGAGACCGCCAGCACGGCGGCGAGAACGGCGTGACGAGCGGACATGCGGCCATGCTTTCACGCTGTACAGGTAGGTTCGAGTGCCATGACCGACGTACTGGTGCCCTTCGCCGTGGAGTCGCTCAATCCGCCCGACAAGCTGGAGGTACATGTCTGGGACGGCCAGGGCGACACGCCTGAGGACGATTTGTCCAGCGTGGACGAGTCCGGAATCCCGGAGCAGTCGATCCTGGATCGGGTCGAGTACTTCGTGTTGCCATACAGCTTCGCCCCCGCCGCCATGGAGTTGATCGCTCGCATGCCCCGCCTGCGTGCGGTGCAGACGCTGACGGCCGGCTACGAGCATGTGCTGCCGTACCTGCGTGACGGGTTGACGTTGTGCAACGCCCGCGGCGTCCACGACGCCAGTACCGCCGAGCTGGCGGTGACGTTGACCTTGGCGTCATTGCGGCGGATTCCGGAGTTCGTGCGTGCCCAGCAACACGGTGAGTGGCTGCAGGGTTGGACGGAGTCGTTGGCGGACAAGACCGTGCTGGTGGTGGGTTACGGGGCAATCGGGCGGGCTATCGAGGCGAGGCTGGCGCCGTTCGAGTGCGACGTGCTACGGGTCGCCCGGACGGCCCGCGAGGGTGTGGCCGGTTACGACGCGTTGCCCGGCATGCTCGGCCGCGCTGACGTCGTAATTCTCAGCTGTCCGCTGACCGACGAGACTCGCGGCATGGTCGACGCGTCGTTCCTGGCTGCCATGCGCGACGGGGCGTTGCTCGTGAACGTCGCCCGTGGTGGTGTCGTCCGCACCGATGCCCTGACCGCCGAACTGAGCACTGGACGGCTGCGGGCGGCGATGGACGTGACCGACCCGGAGCCGCTGCCGCGCGACCATGCCCTGTGGAACCAGCCCGGGGCCTTGATCTCTCCCCACATCGGCGGGATGTCCAGCGCGTTCGAACCCCGTGCCCGGCGCCTCGTGCGAGCTCAGCTCGAACGCGTCGCCGCCGGCGAGACGCTGGCGAACATCGTCGTCGGCCCGACGGACGGCGACGGATAGGCAGACCGGCCGTGCCCACGAGAAACGAGCGAGCCGACGCCGCCAGGAACCGGGCACAGATCCTGGCGGCGGCCGACGAGCTGTTCGCGCGATCCGATCCTGCCGACGTCACCATGGAACGCATCGCCCAAGCCGTGGGTGTGGGCCAGTTCAGGTAACGACTCTGGTAGGCCCAACTGGACGCTGCGTCCAGGACATCGGACGATCTCGCGACCGGACGGTCCCGTCCGCGTGGCCCCGTTGTCGGAACCGCGCAGTACATTCGTTCCAGATGGCCGAAGAGCCGGAGGAGCTGCCCATGAACGACGTCGTGCTGGCGGTCGGCACCGCCAAGGGGTTGTGGCTGATGCGCAGCGCCGACCGGCGAACGTGGACCGTGGACGGGCCCCATTTCCGGATGCGTTCGGTGGCTGCCTGCGCCATCGACACCAGGGGCGGGCGGGCGCGGCTGCTGGTCGGTGCGAGCAGTTCGCACTGGGGCCCGGCCGTGTCGTGGTCGGACGATCTCGGCGCCACCTGGACGGAGGCTGCCGACGGCAGCGGCATCCGGTTTCCGCCCGGAGCCGACGCCTCGGTCGAGGCGGTCTGGCAGTTGCGACCCGACACCACGCAGCGCCCGGGGGTGGTGTGGGCCGGCACGCAGCCGTCGGCGTTGTGGCGCTCCGACGATGGTGGCCAGACGTTCGCCCTGGTGGAGGGGCTCTGGAACCACCCGCACCGGCCGACGTGGGAGCCCGGCTTCGGCGGGCAGGCCATCCACACCGTGCTGCCGCATCCCATGCAGGACGGCCGGGTGCTGGTCGCCATGTCCACCGGTGGGGTCTATGTCACCGAAGACGACGGAACCAGTTGGCGTCCGTCCAACACGGGCATCGGTGCCGACTTCCTGCCCGGTGAGGCACCGGAGTACGGCCAGTGCGTCCACAAAGTCGCTCGCGACCCGGTCGATCCCGACCGCTTGTTCGCGCAGAATCACGGCGGCGTCTACAGCTCCGGCGACGGCGGCGCCACGTGGACGTCCATCGCCGCCGGTCTGCCGGCCGACTTCGGCTTCCCGGTCGTCGCGCACCCGCACCGTGCCGACACCGCGTGGGTCGTGCCGCTGACCGCGGACTTCCAGCGCATGCCGCCCGATGATCAGTTGCGGGTCTGGCGCACCACCGACGCCGGTGCGACGTGGACAGCCTCGGAATCCGGCCTGCCGCAGCCGTATTACGGCTCGGTGTTGCGCGACGCCATGGCCACCGATGATGTCCAGGATCCCGCCGGCGTCTACGTCGGCACCCGCGACGGCGCGGTCTATGCCAGCGCGGACGAAGGCCGGACGTGGTCGCTGATCATCCAGCACCTGCCGGACGTCCTCTGCGTTCGCGCGGCGGCGCTGCCGTGAGCGGTCCAGGCGGCTGGAACCGCACTGTGGCGCTGGGACACTCGCGTCGGCGTCAACGGCACGGCACCATAGGGGCATGGCTGAGATGACGCTGCAATCCGTCGGCACCGACCAACTGGAGGCTGCGCGTCAGTCGTCGGCCGGTCGCTCCGCGCGCACCGTGCACAGTGGCAAACACCTGCGCCAGACCCTGATCGCGCTGACCCAAGGCACGCGGCTGGCCGAACACCAAAGCCCCGGCGACGCCACACTCATGTGCCTGTCCGGGTCGGTCACGATGCACACCGGCACGCACGCCATCACCGTCCCGGCGGGCAACCTGACTGACATCCCAGCTCAGCGCCACGATCTCGTCGCCGACACCGACGCCCTCGTGCTGCTCACCGTCGGCCTGGGCTGAACCACGGCGGTGAAGCACCACGACATGCGTCCGGATCGCGGACCCTTCGTCTCTGTAGCCGGACGACGGGTCTAGCGTGGCGTCATGACCGTGACACCCTCCACCCCGGACATCAAGCCACGCTCCAGGACGGTCACCGATGGTGTCGAGCGCGCCGCGGCTCGCGGCATGCTCCGCGCCGTCGGCATGACCGACGACGACTGGGAGAAGCCGCAGATCGGCGTCGGCTCGTCCTGGAACGAGATCACCCCGTGCAACCTGTCGCTGGACCGCCTGGCCAAGGCGTCGAAGGACGGCGTACACGCGGCGGGCGGGTATCCGCTCGAGTTCGGCACCATCTCGGTGTCCGACGGCATCTCGATGGGTCACGAGGGCATGCACTACTCGCTGGTGTCCCGCGAGGTCATCGCCGACTCCGTCGAGACCGTGTTCGGTGCCGAGCGCCTCGACGGCGCGGTGTTGCTCGCCGGTTGTGACAAGTCCGAGCCGGCCATGCTGATGGCGGCGGCTCGCCTCGACGTCTCCGCGGTGTTCCTCTACGCCGGGTCCATCCTGCCCGGCAAGGTCGGCGACCGTGACGTCACGATCATCGACGCCTTCGAGGCCGTCGGTGCGTGCGCGCGCGGGCTGATCAGCCGCGAAGAGGTCGATGAGATCGAGCGCGCGATCTGTCCCGGCGAAGGCGCCTGCGGCGGCATGTTCACCGCCAACACGATGTCCAGCGCGGCCGAGGCCATGGGCATGTCGCTGCCGGGCAGCGCCGCGCCGCCGGCGGTGGACCGTCGTCGTGACGGGTTGGCTCGCCAGTCCGGCGAGGCCGTGGTGAACCTGCTGCGCCTGGGCATCACCACGCGCGACATCATGACCCGCGAGGCCTTCGAGAACGCCATCGCCGTGGTGATGGCGCTGGGCGGCTCGACCAACGCCGTGCTGCACCTCATGGCCATCGCGCACGAGGCCGAGGTCGACCTGCGGCTGGAAGACTTCAACCGGATCGGTGCCCGGGTGCCCCACCTGGCCGACGTGAAGCCGTTCGGCCGGTACGTGATGTCCGACGTCGACCGCATCGGCGGCGTCCCGGTGGTCATGCGCGCCCTGCTCGATGCCGGCCTGCTGCACGGTGACTGCCTCACCGTGACCGGTAAGACGGTGGCCGAGAATCTGGAGCACATCGATCCACCGGACCCCGACGGCAAGATCATTCATGCGATGTCGGACCCGATCCACGCTACTGGCGGGCTCACCGTCCTGCGCGGTTCGCTCGCGCCGGACGGCGCCGTGGTCAAGTCCGCCGGATTCGACGCCGACGTGTTCGACGGGACGGCGCGGGTGTTCGACGGCGAAGCTGCGGCGATGGAAGCTGTCGCCGCCGGTGAGCTGCGCACGAACGACGTCGTGATCATCCGCTACGAGGGCCCGAAGGGCGGGCCGGGCATGCGCGAGATGCTCGCCGTCACCGGCGCCATCAAGGGTGCCGGCCTGGGCAAGGACGTGCTGCTCGTCACTGACGGCCGCTTCTCCGGCGGGACGACCGGGTTGTGCATCGGTCACGTCGCCCCCGAGGCGGTCGACGGCGGCCCCATCGCCTTCGTCCGGGACGGCGACCGCATCCGGGTAGACATCGCCGCGCAGAGCATCGATCTGGACGTCGACGACGCCGAGATGGCCCGAAGGCGTGAAGGTTGGACGCCACCGCCGCCCAAGCACCAGCGTGGCGTGCTGGCCAAGTACGCCAAGCTCGTCGGGTCAGCGGCCAACGGCGCCGTGTGCGACTGAGGAGCCGTCGGCGGCGAGGTCAGGTCCGGAGGAACACGAGGTAGGCCAGGTACACGCCATAGGCCGCGACGCAGGCGACGCCCTCGGTCCGGGTGATCTTTGCGCCGACGACGAACATCGGCACACACAGCAACGCCACCCCGGTCATGATCGGGATGTCCACATACGTCAGCGGTGCGCTGAGGTCGAACCGGCCGGGCACCACCACCGCGGTGGTGCCCAAGATCAGCCCGATGTTGTAAACACTGGAACCGATGAGGTTGCCGATGGCGATGTCGCGGTCGCCGCGGATGGTGGAGACGATCGTGGTGGCCAGCTCCGGCGCGGACGTCCCGATCGCCACGACCGTCAAGCCGATCAGCGCGTTCGACACGTCGAGCGCGACGGCCAGGTCCACGGCGCCCGAGACCAGCCAGTCGGCGCCCACGACGATCACGACGGTGCCGGTCACCAGGACCGCGACGTCTCGCGTCGCCGCCAGGCGCCCGGCCGGCACGGTGTACTCCTCGGCGTATTCGGCCTGCACTCGAGGGCTCTCCCGCTTGCTGTTCTTGACGATCAACGCCGTATAGGCGACGGCGACGAACAGCAGGATGATGCCGTCGGCGGTGGAGAGCACGCCATCGATGGCCAGCAGGAGCAGAATGACAGCCGCGCTGGCCATCATCGGCAGGTCGAGCCGTAAGGTCACCGAATCCAGCGGCAGGGCCCGAATCGCGGCGCTGAGGCCCAGGATCAACAGCACGTTCACGACGTTGGTGCCGGCGATGTTGCCGACCACGAGACCGCCGTTGCCCTGCAGGCCCGCATCGATGCCCACGGCCAATTCCGGAGCGCTGGTACCGATCGACACGAAGGTCAGCCCCACCGCGATCGGGGAGATCCCGAGCCGGCTCGCCACGCGCGAACCGCCGCGAATCAGCAGTTCGGCACCGCCGACGAGCGCGGTCAAGCCCACGACGATGAGCAGCCCGGTCTCCACTTGAGGACGGTACCGTCACCAAGCGGGCCGGCGGGCTGGTCGAGGGCCTGTGTCTTCGTCACGGGGCTCGGTGATTAGGGTCCGATGGTGACGAGTGCGGTCCAGAGGGACCGGTGCGCACGGGATGCGGCGACGAGGAGACGACGTGGGCAAGGTGTACGAGCGGATCGACGGTCGCCTTCGTGAGTTCATCGAGGCTCAGCGGGTCTTCTTCGTCGCCACCGCCCCGAGCGGTGACGATGGGCATGTCAACGTCTCGCCGAAGGGCCTGAACGGAACGTTCACGGTCGTCGACGAGCACACCTTCGCCTACCTCGACCTCACCGCCAGCGGCGCTGAGACCATCGCGCACCTGCGTGAGAACGGCCGCATCACCGTCATGTTCTGCGCCTTCGAAGGTCCCCCGAACGTCGTCCGGCTGCACGGCACCGGACGGTTCGTCACCATGTACGACGACGAGTTCGCCGAGTTGGCGGGGATGTTCGACGAGCACCAGTCGGCCCGTGCGGTCGTCATCGTCGATGTGCACCGCATCTCGGACTCGTGCGGGTACGGGGTGCCGTTCATGGAGTACGCCGGCGAGCGCGACCTGTTGCCGAGGTCCATGGAGCGCAGAGGTGTCGAAGGCCAGGCCACCTACCGGCGCAAGAAGAACCGCACCAGTCTGGACGGCTTGCCCGCTTTCGACTACGACCCGGCCTGACCGGGCAAGCGGCGTTCAAGATGCGGACTCGTGTATCGCATGATGAGACGAGCGGGCAATCTCCTTGACTCCTGGTGACACCGTAAGGGAACGTGACTTCATGCGTCTCGGCATTCTCGTACTTCACTAGCGCGTCCGGCGACCCCGCCGACGCGCTACCCCTCGTGAGCCTTCGGGCCGAGGGGTTTTTTGTTGCTACGACGACATTCCGAGACACACGACACGTCCGTATGAAGCCACCGACACGTTTGACACGGATGAGAGGCCGGCCATGCCGCAGAACGAGTCCACCCAGGACCACGGGACGACGATGACGGGTGCAGCGAGCCTCGTCCGCTCGCTCGAGGCGGTCGGCGTCGACACCGTATTCGGCATCCCGGGCGGTGCGATCTTGCCGGCGTACGACCCGATGTTCGACTCCAAGCAGATCCGCCACGTGCTCGTCCGCCATGAGCAGGGCGCGGGGCACGCCGCCGAAGGTTACGCCCTGGCCACCGGAAAGGTCGGTGTGTGCATGGCGACCTCGGGTCCGGGGGCGACCAACCTCGTCACCGCGATCGCCGATGCGCACATGGACTCGGTTCCCATGGTCGCGGTCACCGGCCAGGTCGCCAGTGCGGCGATCGGTACCGACGCATTCCAGGAAGCCGACATCCGCGGCATCACGATGCCGATCACCAAGCACAACTACCTCGTCACCGACCCGGAGGAGATTCCTCGCGTCATCGCCGAGGCGTTCCACATCGCCTCGACCGGGCGGCCGGGCCCGGTCCTGGTCGACATCGCCAAGGATGCGATGCAGATGACCACGACGTTCCGGTGGCCGGTCGAGCTCGACCTGCCCGGTTACCGGCCGGTGACGCGACCGCACTCCAAACAGGTCCGCGAAGCCGCGCGGCTGATGAGCGCGGCCAAGCGGCCGGTGCTGTACGTCGGCGGCGGGGTGCTGCGCGCGCGGGCCTGGCAAGAGCTGCGGCAACTGGCGGAGCTGACCGGGTTCCCGGTGGTCACCACGCTCACCGCGCGCGGCGCCTTCCCCGACAGCCACCCGCAACATCTCGGCATGCCGGGGATGCACGGTTCGGTCGCGGCCGTGACCGCTCTGCAGAAATCCGACCTCATCGTCGCGCTGGGGGCTCGTTTCGACGATCGCGTGACCGGCAAGTTGTCGTCGTTCGCGCCCGGGGCGAAGATCGTGCACGCCGACATCGACCCGGCGGAGATCTCCAAGAACCGCGTCGCCGACGTGCCCATCGTCGGCGACTGCAAGGAGGTGCTCACCGACCTGATCGCCGCCTTCGAGGCCGCGCAGGCCGAAGGCGAGAGCGGCGATCGGACCGGCTGGTGGCAGCAGCTGAACCAGTGGCGTGAGCGTTACCCGCTCGGTTACACCACCAACGAGGACGGCGAGTTGGCGCCGCAGTACGTCATCGAGCGGATCGGCCGGATCGCTGGACCCGAGGCGATCTACGTCGCCGGTGTGGGTCAGCACCAGATGTGGGCGTCGCAGTTCATCTCCTACGAGCATCCGGGGACCTGGCTGAACTCCGGCGGGCTGGGCACCATGGGCTTCGCCGTTCCCGCCGCGATGGGCGCCAAGGCCGGCCGCCCCGAGGCCACCGTCTGGGCCATCGACGGCGACGGGTGTTTCCAGATGACCAACCAGGAACTGGCGACGTGCGCGATCGAGGGCATCCCGATCAAGGTCGCAGTGATCAACAACGCCAGCCTGGGCATGGTGCGCCAGTGGCAGACGCTGTTCTACGACGGTCGGTACTCCAACACCGATCTCGACAGTCGGCGTATCCCGGACTTCGCCAAGCTGGCCGAGGCCTACGGATGTGTCGGGTTGCGCTGCGAGAACGCCGACGACGTCGACGCCACCATCGAGAAGGCGATGGCGGTGAACGACCGTCCGGTGGTCGTCGACTTCGGCGTGCACCGTGACGCGATGGTCTGGCCGATGGTGGCCGCCGGAACCAGCAACGACGAGATCCAGATCGCCCGGGGGATGGCGCCGGAGTGGGACCGTTCCGATGACTGACGGACGACCGACCAAGGAGAAGATCGTGAGCAAGCACACGTTGTCCGTGCTGGTCGAGAACAAGCCGGGGGTGCTGGCCAGGATCGCCGCCCTGTTCTCGCGACGCGGCTTCAACATCGACTCGTTGGCCGTCGGGCCGACCGAGCACCCGTCCGTGTCGCGGATGACCGTCGTCGTCGACGTCGAGGACTCCCCGCTCGAGCAGGTGACCAAGCAGCTGAACAAGCTCGTCAACGTCCTCAAGATCGTCGAGCTCGAGCCAGGGCACTCGGTGCAGCGCGAGCTCCTGCTGCTGAAGATCCGCACCGACCCGGAAACTCGTCCGCATATCCTGCAGACCGTCGAGCTGTTCCGGGCCAAGGTCGTCGACGTGGCCACCGATGCGGTGACCATCGAGGCGACCGGCTCGTCGGACAAGCTGGAAGCGTTGCTCAAGGTGCTGGAACCATACGGCATCCGCGAGCTCGTCCAGTCCGGCGTCGTCGCGGTGGGGCGTGGACCACGCTCCATCACCGACCGCACCCTGCGTCCGGTGGACCGGCTGGAACGCAGCGCCTGACCGGCGCTGCCGCCGCGACGACGGACGCGCAGATTCACCACGACCTATCAGAAGGAGACGCCCTCGTGGCACAGATGTATTACGACGACGACGCCGACCTGTCGATCATCCAGGGGCGCGTCGTCGCCGTCATCGGCTATGGCAGCCAGGGCCATGCCCACTCGCTGAGTCTGCGTGACTCCGGCGTGGACGTGCGGGTCGGGCTCAAGGAGGGGTCGGCGAGCAAGGCCAAGGCGGAGGCCGAGGGTCTGCGGGTGGTGACGCCGGCCGAGGCGGCTGCCGAAGCCGATCTGATCATGCTTCTCGCCCCCGACCACGTCCAGCGCCACATCTACACCAACGACATCGAGCCCAATCTCCAGGACGGGGATGCGCTTTTCTTCGGGCACGGTTTCAACATCCGGTTCGGCTACATCAAGCCGCCGGCCAATGTCGACGTCGCGATGGTGGCCCCGAAGGGCCCCGGGCACCTGGTGCGCCGCGAGTTCGTCGACGGGCGTGGTGTGCCGGTGCTGGTCGCCGTGGAGCAGGACGCCAGCGGCGGCGCCTGGGACCTCGCCTTGTCCTACGCCAAGGGGCTCGGCGGACTGCGGGCCGGCGGCATCAAGACGACGTTCGCCGAGGAGACCGAGACCGACCTGTTCGGTGAGCAGACGGTGCTCTGCGGCGGGGTCTCGCGGCTGATCCAGAGCGGCTTCGAGGTCATGACCGAGGCCGGCTACCAGCCGGAGGTCGCGTACTTCGAGGTGCTGCACGAGCTGAAGCTCATCGTCGACCTCATGTACGAAGGCGGCATCGCCAAGCAGCGCTGGAGCGTGTCCGACACCGCTGAGTACGGCGACTACACCACCGGCCCGAAGGTCATCGACGAGTCGGTCAAGCAGCGCATGCGTGAGGCTCTCACCGCCATTCAGGACGGCAGTTGGGCCGCCGGCTTCATCGCCGATCAGGACGCCGGCGCGCCGGAGTTCAAGCGGCTGCGGGCCGAAGGGGAACAACACCCGATCGAGCCGGTGGGTCGCGAGTTGAGGAAACTGATGAGCTGGGTACAGTCCGACGACGACTACACCGAGGGCACGGCAGCCCGATGACGATCAGGGGCGGGAAGGCGACGCATGGTACGAACCGAGGAGCCATCGTCGCCCACCCGCCCCGTGTCGCGATGGCGATGGCTGCTGCCGGCGGCCATCGTGCTCGTGTGGCTGGCCTTCGGCGGTGTCGCCGGGCCGTACGCGGGCAAGCTGTCCGAGGTCGCTGAGAACGACAACGCAGCGTTCCTGCCCGCCACGGCGGAGTCCACCGAGGTCAGCGAGATCCGGCAGGAGTTCGTCGAGCAGGAGACCATCCCCGCGATCGTGGTGTGGGAGGCGCCCGACGGCATCGGGCCGGACGCGCAGCAAGCCGCCGCCGCACAGGTGGAGGAGCTGAGCCGGATCGACGGGCTGGCCGGACCGGCCAGCCCGCCCATTCCCGCCGAGGACGGCCAGGCGCTGAGCGTCGTCGTGCCGCTGGACGCTGATCTCGGTGACGGCCTCACCGATGTCATCACCGCGATCAGAGACACCGTCACCGGCATCGACGGCGCCGAGGTCTATGTGACCGGACCGGCCGGCCTGCTCGGCGACTTCGGCGAGGCCTTCGGCGCCATCGACAGCATCCTCATCGTCGTCGCGTTGGGCGTCGTCCTGGTCATCCTGCTCGTGGTGTACCGCAGCCCGGTGCTGCCGTTCGTGGTTCTGCTGTCGTCGGTACTGGCACTCGGGGCTGCGTCGTTCGTCGTCTACCGCCTCGCCGATGCCGATGTGGTGACGATGAACGGGCAGAGCCAGGGCATCATGCTCATCCTGGTCGTGGGAGCGGCGACGGACTACGCGCTGTTGCTCGTGGCGCGATACCGCGAGGAGCTGCGCGAGGAGCAGAACCGGTTCGCCGCCATGCGCGTGGCGCTACGCCAGGTCGTCGAGCCGGTACTGGCCTCGGGCGGCACCGTCATCCTCGGTGTGCTGTGCCTGTTGTTCTCCGACCTCAACTCCAACCGCAGCCTCGGGCCGGTGGCCGCCATCGGTATCGCCGGCGCGCTCGTGGCCGCGCTGACGTTCCTGCCTGCGGTCCTGTCGCTGCTGGGGCGGGCCGCGTTCTGGCCGTTCCGGCCCGCCTACGGCTCCGAGCACCCGGAGTCGAAGGGCGTCTGGGGCCGGGTCGCGAACCTGGTGTCACGACGTCCGCGGCGGCTCTGGGTGGGCGTGGTCGTCGTCCTCGCCGCAGGTGCGGTCTTCGTACCGGCGTTCAAGGCCGACGGTGTGTCGCAGAGCGAGCTGTTCCTCAACGAGGTCGAGTCCGTCGACGGGCAAGAGGTCTTCGACAGCCACTTCCCTGGCGGGTCCGGTACGCCGGCGGACATCGTCGGACCGGCGGATCAGCTCGATGCGCTGATCGAGACCGCCGAAGGGGTGGAGGGCGTCGACTCGGCGATCCCGTACACCGGCAGCGAGCAGGCCGGCGCCGATGCGGGTGAAATGCCCGGACAGGGCGAGCCGGTGGTGGTGGACGGCCAGGTCATCGTCGAGGCGACGCTGACCGATCCGCCGTCCAGTGCGGCGGCGCTCGACACCGTCCGGGAGCTGCGGACCGAACTCGACGCCGTCAGCAGCGATGTTCTGGTTGGCGGCCGAGCGGCGCAGCAACTCGACACCAACGACATCTCCGCGCGCGACCGGTCGGTGATCATCCCGATCGTGCTGGTGGTGATTCTGCTGGTGCTGGCGCTGCTGTTGCGCGCCGTCGTCGCCCCGCTGCTGTTGATCCTGACCGTCGTGCTGAGCTTCGCCACCACGATCGGTGTGGCAGCGTTGGTGTTCAACCACCTCTTCGACTGGCCCGGGGCCGATCCGGCGGTGCCGCTGTTCGCGTTCGTGTTCCTGGTGGCGCTGGGCATCGACT
>NZ_DAHVSH010000037.1:0-35523 GCF_027324685.1 Haloactinopolyspora sp. | reverse complement strand
GTTGCTGCGCAAGACCGCGGCTGAGAACGGCTGGCCGGTGCTCGTGTTCTCCAAGCCGGTGGCCCTCGGGCAACGGGCATCGTCGCTGCGCGACGCGCCCCGGCCGGCCATCGCTGCCGCGGCGATCAGCGCCGGTGCGGCGGCAGCCGGGTTGGCCTGGTACGCGGTGCGGCGGCGCGGGCGAGCCTGACCCGGGGACCCAGCCGCCGGGGTCAGGCACCGGCCTCCTGGGCCTTGCGACGGTAATAGGCGGCTTCGTCGTCGCGACCCAGTTCGTACAGCACCTCGCTGAGTGGGCCCAACGCTGGGACGTGTCCGTTGTCGACCGCGCGGCGATACAGCTGCTCGGCCCGGTCGAACTCCTCCCGCTGTACGCAGGCATCGGCCAGAATCATCAAGTTCGCCACGTGGCCCGGGATGGTTCCTCCGCCGTCGGCGCCGTCGAGCTGGTCCGTACCAGACCCCGCCGACTGGGCCGGCCGAGAGCTCGTGACGATCAACGCGACGGCGATCACACCACAGGCGGCGAGGATCCCGGCCGAGGTGAACGTCGAGATCTCGGCCCCCATCGCGATGGCCACGATCAGCACGATCAGCAGGACGATCACGCCCGCCAATACGAACCACATGAGGTATCTGAGCCGGTTCCCCCGGTTCCACATGGTTTCCGATCCTGGCCTGGACTCGTAACCCACGCAAACGGAACAGCCTCCGGTTACGCTCGGCGGGCACCCGCAGCACGCGAGCGCAGCCCCTCCGCGCCGGACGGGGACGACAATGGGACATGGGCCGAGACCGCCACGACGAGCCCCTCGATCTCACCGCGGCACCGCCGGAACCGCCCGGTGGTCACTCGCCGGAATCTGGTGTGCCGGCCCGTTGGCGAACGCCGCTCTTCATCGGCGCCGCGCTCGTGGTGGGTGCCGCCGCTGGAGCGGCCGTGGCCGAAGCGCGCCACGACACCGGCGAGCCGGACGGCGCGGTCCACATCATCGCTCTCGGCCCACTCTCACCCCTGCCGAACGGCGAGTTCAATGACGTCACGCTGGGGCTGCTCAACTCCGGCACGGCGCCGATCGAGGTACTCGAGGTCGACCTGGACGGATACTTCCAGCCGGCGGATGGCACCTTGCCGGAACCGGTCCACGCTCGCCCCGGCCGATGGACGACGGTGACCGTACCCGCCGTACCCGACTGCAAGCTGGCCCCGTCCGATGCCGTCGGCCTCCGGCTGCGCACCGAGGACGGAGCCCGGTCGACGCTGAGCACGACGGTCCCCAATCACGACGTGCTCGGCCGGGCGTGGCTCGACGCCTGCGGGACACGGGACGGTATCGATCCCGAGTGACGTCGATCACGAGTTGGGACGAATGGCCCCAGAAGCCCGAACAAGCCCGACAATGACCGCATGGCGGGACCGGAGGACGGCCACGAGCCCCTTGACCTGGGCACGCTGAAACCCGCGTCCGTTGCCGACGCGACCGCCGTGGAAGAGTCGTCGCCCGGCCCCGGTGGATCGTCGGCCCCGTGGCGGCAGCGCGCGGCGATCGCCCTGGCGCTGGTGGTCGGCGGCACCGTCGGCGCGGTCGCCACCGATGCCCGCCACGACGCGATCGAGGCGCATCGAGCCGAGTTGGTCGCCTCCGCTGCCGCACCCCGACCTCTCGGCAGCGTCGAGCTGGTCCTGCTGAACACCGCGGAGCAGGCCGTGGACATCGTCGACGTGACTCTGCCCGGCTGGGCCCGCCCGTCCGGTACCGACGAGCCCCCCGTCCTCACGGCCGAGCCGGAGGTATGGCTGACGTTCGACACTCGGGCCGAACCGCAGTGCGACGCGGAGCCGTCCCTCGACGCGACCGTCACCGCCATCACGGACGCCGGTGATCGAGTCACCGCGGAGCTGACCGTGCTCGATCAGTACAACCAGCTCGACCGCCGCTGGCAGCAGAAGTGCGAAACACTCGACGGCGACGGCCTGTCGTTCGACGAGCCCACAGCGGTGTCGTCGGACGCCGAGACCGCCACGATCACCATTCCGGTGCGCAACGGGCTCGAGCGACCCGGCCGCATCGTCGGCCTCGGTACGGAGGCGCCGGGCTTCGTCGCGGACTCAGCCGACCTTCCGCTCACCGTGTCGGCCGGTGAATCCACGACGCTGACGATCACCTGGACCGTCGACGACTGCGCAGCCGCCGCTGAGGTCGACAGTCCCACGGCGACCGCGGATTTCGTCTCCGGAGATCTTCGACGCCGCCTGACGCACTTCTTGCCGAACACCGTGCTCGTCGAACTGGTACGGGTCGCCGAGCGCGTGTGTGGAACGTAAAGATCTGCCCGACGCCCTTCCCTTCGTGCCTGGTCATGACATAGAAACGAAGTACGGACCGACACGGTCCACAGCACGGCAGATGGGTACCCACGCGGCGATCCACCCATGTACGGGTGTCGTCCTCGGGCCAGCCGAGGCGACAGACGAATGCACGCTCTGGTAACCCGTCGACCGTGTCAGCGGCGGCGCCCTACCTCACGCAGGGCGCCGCTCGCATGTGCCCATCGCAATGGCGCGTGCCCGGTTCAGGTGCGCGCCGCGGCAATGGCCAGCCCGTCCTCCGCGCCTCGCGCGTAGGCCTCGGCGCAGTGCCGCACCCACGCCCCGACGCCGGTAGCGGTTCCGCCTTGATACGCCTGCGCGAGCGGCAGATACGCCCGCGACAAGGCCGCGTGACCGGCCTCTGGCACCCCGACCGCCTTCGTGTCGACCCCTTTCGCCACCAGGACGATCCGCTCCGCGGCCCGCGCGACGAGGTCGTCGGCGACTCCGAACGGCCGCACTGCCAACAGTTCGCCGTGCACGATCGCCGCCACGACGACGCCGGGGGCGCGAGTGGGGGCACCGGTCACGGTCATGAGCTGGTCGAGCCGGGCAGCGTCGACGTCCGGCCGCGGTCGGCCCAGCGTGTCGGGATCGGACACCAGATCGCGAGCAGCCAGCACGTGCAGGCGGGCCAGTGCCTGCCGGGGCGAGCGTTCCCACACCTTGGCCAGGGAGGGAACCTCGCCGAGCGCTCGCAACGCCCCTTGCAGGTGCGGGTCGTCGACATCGTCAGCGTCCCCGCCGGCCAACTCCGCCGAGGCGCGCGCTCCCCGTAGGGCCGACTCGGCCGCCACCGCCGCAGCTTCACGGCGCATCGCGCGGTGACCGAGTAGCGCATCGATGGCGTCGCGGGCGTGCGCAGCGGCCACCCCCACGCCGTCCAGATCCGCCACGGACGCCAGTGGGTCGTCCGGAGCAGCAGGCATGCGCAGAAGTGTAGCCCCGCGTCCGGTTGCTGGTTGCATTGACCTGCGGAAACACTTCCCTGACGGCGTAGGGCCTCGGGAACGATCGCTTGACCGACCGGGCCGTGATGATCGTCGCGCGTGGGGGGCCGACGTTCTTGCGGTCGTGAAGATCGTCGTGCCGAAAAGCGCCGAGGTTGACCGGTCGTGAAGATCGTCGTGGGAAAAAATGCCGGTATAGCCCGCGCTTCCTGGCACGACGATCTTCACGACCGGCGCCACCAGGCATTCGCGCCCGATTCCGGCCCCAACAGCCCCGCCAACCGGCCCCCGCCAGCAGCCCGCGCCGGCGCAAAGAACGGCGGGTCAGCTCAGGCTGGCGGGTCAGCTCAGCGCGGCGATCTTGGCGGCGAGCACGTCACGGGTGGGTTCGTTCGTGCAGCGTTCGAGGGCGATCTTCAGCTCGGCGCGCTTCGTCGGACCGGCCCAGCCGGGTCAACAGCTCACCGCGCACCGTGGGCAGCAGATGCGACGCGCGCAGGAGTGGGTCGTCGGCGACGGTGTCCACCTCGGCGAGCCCCTTCTCCGGCCCGTACGCCATGCTGACCGCGACCGCGCGGTTGAGCGTCACGACCGGCGAGGGCGCGAGGTCGCTCAACGCGTCGTAGAGGCGGACTACGCGCGGCCAGTCGGTCTGGTCGACCGATGGGGCGATCGCGTGGCACTCGGCGATGGCGGCCTGCAGGCCGTACGCCCCGAGGCCGTTGCCGACCCGTTGCGCAGTGGCCAGGGCCGCGCGTCCGCGCCGAATGGCGGCCTGATCCCAGCGGCGCCGGTCCTGGTCCTCTAGCAGCACTGGCTCGCCGTCGGGGCCGGTGCGGGCCGGGAACCGCGCCGCGGTCAGCTCGAGCAGCGCGAGCAGTCCGTGCACCTCGGACGCGTCGGGCATGAGGCGCACGAGCACGCGCGCCAACCGCGTCGCCTCGTGCGCGAGGTCGGTGCGGATCCACTCCGACCCCGACGACGCACTCGACCCTTCGGTGAACACGAGATAGACGACGCTGAGCACCGAGCCCAGCCGCTCGCGCTGCTCGGGCCGGGACGGCACCTCGAACGGCACGCCCGCGGCCGTCAGCGCTTTCTTCGCCCGGGTGATCCGGGCCTGCACCGTGGCGGTGGGAAGCAGGAACGCGCGGGCGATCTGGTCGCTGCTCAGGCCACTGACCACCCGGAGTGTCAACGCCACGCGCGCCTCCCGGCTCAGCACCGGGTGACAGGAGACGAAGACGAGGGCGAGAACGTCGTCGTCGATCCGGTCGGGATCCCACAACACGTCGTCGTGCGCGCTCCCGCCGGGCCCACCGGCGACTGCGCCGCCCTCACCCAGGTCACGGGCGAGGGCGGCGTAACGCTCGTCGAGAGCGGAGCGGCGGCGGAACGCATCGATGGCCCGCCGCCGCCCCACCGTGAGCAGCCAGCCGGTCGGGTTGTGCGGCACGCCCTCACGGGACCACGTGACCAACGCCTCGGCCAGGGCCTCTTGAGCGAGGTCCTCAGCCAAGGCGAAGTCGTTGGTGTAGCGGGCGAGAGCGCCGACGATGCGGGCGGACTCGCGCCGCCACACCGCTTCGACGCTCTCGCGGGCTCGATTCACAGGTTGCCCGTGGACTCCCGCCACTTGCGCTCCTTCTGAACCCACACGTTGTCCTGGGGGAACTCGTCGATCGTCGGCACCCGGCGGATCTCGGTCTTGATGCCCGGTCCGCTGATCGGCGACCGCTTCGCCCATTCGATCGCCTCTTCCTGAGAGGCGACGTCCAGCAGGTAGAACCCGCCGAACAGCTCCTTGGTCTCACCGTAGGGGCCGTCGGTGACGATGGGCGTCTCGGCGGAGTGGTCCACGACGACGCCGGGGTCCGGGTCCAGGCCCTCGGCGGCGAGCAGGACGCCGGCCTGGATCAGCTCGTCGTTGTACCGGCCGATGGTCTCGAGCATCTGCTCGAAATCGAAGTCCTCGCCGCCGGTCCACGAGTCGTCTTCGGCGCGCATGATCAGCATGTACTTCATGGTTCACTCCCGTGTCGGGCACGAGCCCCGGTTGGGCCCTCTCACCCCCAGGTCGAACAGGATGCCACCCGGATCGACACGCGCCACCAGAATTTTCGCGGAATCTTTTCGACGGCGTCACCCGACTCACTCGGGCCAAGCGCAACCGCAGCCGAACGACCCCTAATGAGCAAGGTCAACGACGTACGGCGCAGCGATCAGGCCAGTGGCCCACGGCCGCGCGGTGCCCCCGACGGGCGCCGCGGTGAAAGCCGAACCCGCCGAACATCCAGATCCAGAACAGCGCGAACAGCAGCCACGGCGCGGAGCCGACCACCAGCACGACCAACGCCGCGACCGCGAGCAGCGCGATCGGCGCGACGAAGATCATCGGGTACCAGCGGAGGCCGGGCCGGCGCTGCGCCGGGGCAGCGGTCGTCACCTCGGCGCTTCGGTTCCGGGGGAGGTCGGCGAACAGCGGGTCGATGTCGGCCTCGAAGCGCGCCGCCCAGACGCGTCCCGTGCGCTCGTCGTACTCGTCCTTGGTGATGCGCCCGGCCGCATAGTGCTCGCCGAGTGCCGCGACCGCTTCCTCGCGTTCGGCGTCGCCGATGCGTAGCGAGCGAGTCTCGGTCATGTCCGCCTCCCCTCGTCCGGGCCGAAGTCGTCGCCCTCGGCGTCGTCGCCGTCGGCGAGGATTCCGTAGAGCCGGCGGCGGGTGTCGTTGAGGACCTCACGAGCCCTGGCCTGTTGGTCGGCGCTACCAGTGGCGAGGATCTGCCACAGCGCCGCCGCGGCCTGGCCGATCAGCGGGCGCAGCCCGTTGACGTCGTCATCGCCGGGCGGAGCGGACATGGTGTCCCAGGGTGCGGAGACCTCGTCCGGGTGGGCGGCGACGTACTCCTCGCCTTGCGTCGTGAGGTGGTAGACCTTGCGTCCGCCTTGATCATCGGCGCGGACGAGGTCTTCGTCTTCGAGCTGCTGCAGGGTCGGGTAGATCGAGCCCGGGCTCGGCTTCCAGACCCCACCGCTGCGCTCGGCGATGTCCTGGATGATCTGATAGCCGTTCATCGGCCGCTCGGCCAGCACGGCGAGGATGGCCGCGCGGACGTCGCCGCGGCGTGCCTTCGGGCCGCGCCGGCCCCAGGGCGGGCCACCGCCGAATCCGGCCCACGGCGGCGGGCCGCCGAACATCGCCCACGGCCCGAACCCATGCGGTCCCCCGCGATGGCCGCGATGGCCGTAGTGGCCCGGACCGCCCCGGCTGCCCGTCATCGCCGCGAACCAGTCGGCTGCGGCGTCCACCGCTTCACGTGCGGCGTCCCCACAATCACGGCCGCGCGTCCATGGCGGCCCTGCGGCGTAGCTGTGTCCCGTCACGATGCCTCCCAGATCAGTCGCGATACTTAGACGATATATCGCGAACCATCGCCCGACAACTGGCGAGCACGCCCGGGATTCTCACGGCGGGGCAAGTTAGGTTAGCCTCTGCTCATAGCATCACGGCCCGCTATGCGAGAGGACACTCACCCGTGGCCCGGAACCGACGCGGCATCGCCTGGTTCCCGATCGACGCCCACCCCCCGGAGCGCTGACGGTGTCGACACCCGTGCTCTCGCCCTCGCCCGCGCCCGACGTCGAAGCGACCGCCCAGGGACTCGCCCGGTCGACCGCGAGCAAGCTGGCCTCGCTCCTGGTGGCCGTGGCGATTCTCGCGCTCGTGTGCCTGGCCAGCGTCGCCATCGGTGCCAAGAACATTCCGTTCGACGAGGTCGTGGCGGCCTTGTTCGACTCAGGTGACCCCAACAACCAGGTCATCGTCGGCGACATGCGCGTCAACCGGACGTTGCTGGGACTGGCTTGCGGCATCGCGCTCGGCCTGGCCGGGGCGGTCATGCAGGCGTTGACCCGCAACCCGCTCGCCGACCCAGGGATCCTGGGCGTCAACGCGGGTGCTTCGTTCGCCGTCGTCCTCGGCGTGGCGCTGTTCGGGGGCATGAGCCTGCACGGCTACATCTGGTTCGCCTTCGCCGGTGCGGCGCTGGCCAGTGTGATCGTCTACGCACTGGCGACGGTCGGGCGCGCTGAGGCGACCCCGGTGCGCCTGGCGCTGTCCGGCGTGGCGTTCGCCGCCGTGCTCATGGGCTTCACCGAGGGCCTGATCCTGCTGGACTCCGAAGCCCTCGACGTCTTCCGGTTCTGGCAAGTCGGCTCACTCGCCGGACGAGACGTCGACACCTTCGGCGCCGTGCTGCCGTTCATCGTGGTGGGCGTCGTGTTGGCCCTGGGCCTGGCGCGCACCTTGAACGCGATGGCCCTCGGCGACGACACCGCTTCGGCACTGGGAGCGAACGTCCTGGTGGCGCGGATCGTGGGTGTCGTGGCGGTGACGCTGTTGTGCGGGGCCGCCACCGCCGCCGTCGGGCCCATCGGCTTCGTCGGATTGATCGTCCCGCATCTGGTGCGTGCGTTCACCGGCCCCGACCAGCGCTGGATCTTGCCGTTCTGCCTGGTGGTGGCACCGATCCTGATGCTGGTGTCCGACATCGTCGGACGAGTGGTGCTGTCGACCGGCGAGCTGCAGGTCGGCATCGTGACGACGATCATCGGCGGGCCGGTCCTGATCGCCTTGGTACGCCGGCGGCGGACGGTGAGCCTGTGAGTACCGACGTCACCCCGCGCAGCGACTCCACTCGGCAACGGCACCTACGGGTCGAGTCGCTCGATCTGTCCCCCACGAGCTACGCCGCCCGTGGTCGCCTCGACCGATGGTCGCTCCGGTTCGACCGCCGGGTCGTGGCCGTGTGCACGGCCCTGACCGTCGCCATCGTCGTCGTCTTCCTGACCTCGCTGGCCGTCGGCGACTACAGCATCGGCGTGCTCGACGTGGTGCGCACGCTGTTCGGCAACCCACCTGATCCGTTGGCCGAGTTCATCGTCAACGGCCGACGGCTGCCTCGGGCGCTGGTGGCCCTCCTCGTCGGGGCCGCGCTCGGCGCCTCGGGGGCGGTGTTCCAGAGCCTGTCGCGCAACCCGTTGGGCAGCCCGGACGTCATCGGCTTCACCCAGGGCGCCTCGGCCGGAGCGGTGTTCGTCATCCTCGTCGTCGGCGGCAGCCTCGCACAGGTGGCACTCGGCGCCATCGTGGGCGGCCTGCTCACCGCGACGGCCGTCTACCTGCTGGCCTACAAGCGCGGCGTGCAGGGCTTCCGGCTCATCCTCGTCGGTATCGCCGTGGGGGCGATGCTGATCTCGGCGGTGCGGTACATGTTGATGCGCGCCGAGCTGATCGAGGCGACCGGCGCCCAGGTGTGGCTCACCGGGTCGTTGAACACGCGCGGATGGAACCACGTCGTCGCCGTCGGGATCGGGATGGCGATCATCATGCCGGTGCTGCTCGGGCTGGCCCGGCCGATGCGGATCATCGAGATGGGCGACGACGCCGCCACCGGGCTGGGTGTCAACGCCGAGCGGACCCGGATCGGCTTGCTTCTGGCCGCCACCGGCCTCGCTGCCATGGCCGTCGCCGCTGCGGGCCCCATCGCGTTCATCGCCCTGTCCGCGCCGCACCTGGCCCGCCGGCTGGCTCGGGCTCCAGGCACGACGGTCGGATCGGCGGCCCTCATGGGGGCGTTGCTGCTGGGCGTCAGCGACCTGGTCGCCCAGTGGGTACTCCCGCACCAGCTACCAGTCGGCGTGGTCACCGTCAGCGTCGGCGGTCTTTACCTGCTCTGGCTCCTAGCCCGCGAAGGACGGCGTCACCATGTCTGAGCACCGCCCGGAATCTCGCCTGCACGGCGACGATCTCACCCTGGCCTACGACGAACGGGTGATCTCGCAGGACCTGTCGGTGTCGATCCCCGACGGATCGTTCACGGTGATCGTCGGCCCCAACGCCTGCGGCAAGTCCACCTTGCTGCGCGCCCTGTCCCGAATGCTCAAGCCCACGGCCGGGACGGTGCACCTGGACGGCGAACTGATCACCCGGTACGCCACGAAGGAAGCTGCGCGCCGGCTGGGCCTGCTGCCGCAGACGTCCATCGCTCCGGACGGCATCACCGTCGCCGACCTCGTCTCGCGCGGGCGATACCCGCACCAGAAGATGTTCCGGCAATGGTCGGCCGCCGACTCGCAGGCGGTGGCCGAAGCCATGACCGACACCGGCATCGCCGATCTCAAACACCGGCGGGTCGACGAGTTGTCCGGTGGTCAGCGCCAGCGGGTGTGGCTGGCGATGGTGCTCGCGCAGCAGACCCCGATCCTGCTGCTCGACGAGCCCACCACGTTCCTCGACATCGCCCATCAGGTCGAGGTGCTCGAGCTGTGCCACGACCTGTACTCGAGGCTCGGCCGGACGCTGGTGGCCGTGCTACACGACCTCAACCACGCGTGCCGCTACGCCACGCATCTGATCGCGATGCGCGACGGGCGCATCGTGGCCGAAGGCCGCCCCGGCGACGTCGTCACCGAGCAGTTGGTGCAGGACGTCTTCGGGCTGGCCTGCCGGGTCGTCGACGACCCCGAGACGGGAACGCCGCTGGTCGTTCCGGCCGCCCGGCGCCGAGCCGCCGTGCCCGCCCAGGCGTGAGTCAGGGCCAGGCCGGCGTGACCATCGCCTCGCGCAACGCGGTGATGAACGCCTGCACCGGCAGCGGCGCCGGCGAGCGACCGTAGGTCGCCACCGCGATGCGGCGGTGGTCGTCGGGCAGGCGGTCGATCCGGACGTCGGGATGGCGGTTGGCCACGAGCGCCAGCCCCGGCAGAGTGCTGACCCCCAGGCCCGCGGCGACCAAGGCCTGCACGGCGACGTAGTCGTCGGTCTCGAATGCGATGTCGGGTGTGAATCCGGCGACCTCGCACGCGGCGACGAGGTGCAGCCGGCACCGTTCGCATCCGGCGATCCAGCGGGCGTGGGCGAAGGTGGCCAGCTTCGTGCGCTCGCCCGGCCACTGCCGGTTCGCCGGCGTGACGACGTACATGGGCTCGGTCAGCACGGGGGTGATGGTGGTGTTGCGGTCGTCGCCGGCGGGTGAATCACCGTGGGCGAAGATCATCGCTACGTCGACCTCGCCGTTGCGCAACCCGGTCAGCGCCACCGGCGGTTCAGCCTCGTTCAACGCGATGTCGATGGCCGGATGGGCGGCACTGAACCGAGCCACGGCCCGCGGCACGAGCGTGGCCAGTGCCGACGGGAACGCGGCTAACCGCAGTCGCCCGGCCCGCAGCCCGGCGTGCTCGGCGACCTCGGTCTGCGCGGCCTCGACCTGCCCCAGGATCTCTTCGGCGCGCGCGGCGAGAATGCGCCCGGCCTCGGTGAGCCGGATACCGCGCCCGGCGCGCTGCGTGAGCGGCGCCCCGACGTCAGCTTCCAGCCGGGCCAGGTGGTGGCTGACCGACGGCTGCGAGTAGTGCAGCTTCTCGGCCGCCGCAGTCACCGACCGCTCGCGGGCGACTGCGACCAAGACCCGAAGGCGCACAAGGTCGAGCATGAGGTCAATAATAGACATTCTTGATGTATGCCTCGAATCCTGGCATTGGACCTATGGGTGATCCTGGTGCGACGGTGGGTGGCATGCGACAGCCCACCATCTCCGACGCTCTCCACGCTCGTCGCGTGCTGGCCGGACACCTGCCCCCCCACGCCGACGTGGCGCTACCCGGCTCTCGACGCCACAGCCGAGGCAACCGTACTGGTCAAGCATGAGAACGTGCAGCCGACCGGCGCCTTCAAGGTCCGCGGCGGCATCGCCCTACTGGACGCGATGGACCCGGCCGAGCGCGACCGCGGCATCGTGGGCTACTCGACGGGCAACCATGCACAGTCCCTGGCCTACGCGGCGGCACTGTTCGGGGTGCGGTGCACCATCGTCATGCCCGAGAACCCGAACCCGGCCAAGGCACGAGCGGTCGCGGGCTTCGGTGCGGAGGTCGTCGAGGCCGGAGCCAACTTCGACCAGGCCCGCGAGCACGCCGAGATGCTGGCGCACGCCCACGGCATGAACCTGATCAGCGCGGCGAACGACCCCAGGATCATCGCCGGCGTCGCCACCGTGTACCTGGAGCTGTTCGAGCAGGCGCCTGATCTCGACGTGGTCGTCGTCCCGGTGGGTGGCGGCAGCGGTGCGGCCGCGGCCTGTCTCGTCGCTGCCGCGCTCGCGCCGTCCTGCGAGGTCATCGCCGTCCAGTCGGCCGCCTCACCCGCCGGCCACGATTCATGGCGGGCCGGAGCATGCCTCCAGCGCCCGAACCAGACGGTGGCCGACGGGTTGGCCACGGGTTCGGGTTTCGAGCTCACCCAGCAGATCATGCGCACCCACCTGACCGACTTCGTGCTCGTCGACGATGCAGCCATCGCCGCCGCTCAGTGGGTCATGATGCGCGACGCGCACACCCTCGCCGAAGGCGCCGGGGCTGCGGCGCTGGCCGCGGTCCTGGCCGATCCACAGCGGTTCGCCGGGCGGCGCGTGGGTGTCGTCTGCACCGGAGGCAATGCCGCCGAGACCGAGATCCGGGCCTGCGCCACACGAGAACACGAACTCGCCTCATCCGCGTAGGGTCCGCTGCATGCGTTCGGCGGTGGTCGTGGTCATCGTGGTGGTGCTGCTCGCCGCCATCGCGGTCCCGCTCGCCCGCCTGGTCAGATCCCGCCTCGTGCTCGGCACCACCGAGAACCAGACCACCTACCGGATCCTGCACACCACCAGCCTCGCCTCGCCGGAGCTACGGGCCGGTTTGGCCAACGGCGCCGACCGTGCCGCCAAGCATCTGCGCGAACTGTTGGCCACTCCCGCCCTGGCGATCACCGACGGCGATGCGGTCACCGCCTGGGACGGCGTCGGCAGCACCCACGCCGACGACGTCCACCGGCACGCCGCGCACGCGCTCACGTCCGGTTCGACCGAGGTGCTCGATCCGGACGCGGTGGCCTGCGAGCGCGTGGACTGCCAGGTCCGCCACGCGGTCGTCGCGGCACTGACCTCCGAGCAGCACGTGGTGGGCGCGCTGATCGCCTACACGTCGACTCGCCCGTCGGCAGGCCTGGTCCGCGCGGTCGAGGAGGTCGCCCGCTTCGTCTCCGGTCAACTCGAGCTGGCGGAGTTCGACCGTGAACGAGCGAAGCTCGCCGAAGCCGAGATCCGGGCCCTGCGCGCCCAGATCTCGCCGCACTTCATCTACAACGCGCTCGGCGCCATCGCGTCGTACGTGCGTACCGATCCCGAACATGCCCGCGAGCTGCTCCTGGAGTTCGCCGACTTCACGCGGTACTCGTTTCGCCGACACGGCGACTTCACCACGCTGGCCGACGAACTGCGCTCGGTTCAGCGGTACCTGACGCTGGAGAAGGCGCGCTTCGGTGACCGGCTGTCGGTGACGCTGCGGGTGGCGCCCGAGGTGCTGCCGGTCGCGATCCCGTTCCTGTGCCTGCAGCCGCTGGACGAGAACGCCGTACGGCATGGGCTCGAGGGCCGCGCCGAGCCCGGCCACATCGCGATCGTCGCCGAGGACGCCGGCCACGACGCTGTCATCAGCATCGACGACGACGGCGTCGGCATGGACCCGGACGTGGTCCGCGACATCCTGGCCGGCGACTCCACCGACCGCGTCGGCATCGGGATCGGCAACGTGGACGATCGGCTGCGTGCGGTGTTCGGCGACGAGTACGGGCTGGTCATCGAGACCGCCCTGGGCGCGGGCACCAAGGTCAGCATGCGGGTGCCGAAGTATCGCCCCGGCGTGCACGTCACCGGCCCGGGGACGCACTGACCAGGCCGTCTATCCCGGGCTCTGCCCTGGCGGCGCAGGCGCGGGGTCGGGACACGAGCCGGAGCGTTTCCACGCCGGGTCGAACTCGAAGTGCCACCACTCCCAGCTCATCGTCTGGCACAGGCCGTAGCGCGAACCGTTGCTCCGCAGCCAGTCCGCGGCCGGTGCCGGGCCGACATCCAGCGCGACGCCCAGGACGTGGTTCGACTCGTCCGGTGGCAGCGCCCAGACGGAAGCTTCTGTCACCGAGCCGTACTCGTCGACCTTCTCGTCGAACAGGCGCTGTTGGTGTCCGCAGGTGCGGTAACCAGAGGTCAACGACAGTTCGACCCCCTCCGCGGCGGCGTCGTCGACCGCCGCGAGCCAGGCCTGCCGGGTCGGCTCGGTCAACCCGCCGAGGTCGTCGAGGTCGCCTCGGTCGGTACACGCCGCGGCCTCGCCGTTCGCCTCGCTCGGCGCACCGAGCACGGCGACGCCGGTACCGCCCAGGAGGACACCGGCCAGCGCGATCAACATCGCCGAGCCGGCGGATCGCCGTCGGCGCTCCCACGTGTTCGTCATGCCGACCACGGTCGACGGCGAAGATCCGCACCTCGTTCGCGTCGTGTCATGGTTTCGCTACAGCTCGCGCCAACGGCCGCGGCAGCCCGCCGTCCTGTTGAACAATGACACCCGTGCCCCGCGTACTGCTGATCGAAGACGACGATTCCGTCCGGTCCGGGTTGGAGCTCGCGCTGCGCCGCCAGGGCCACGACGTCGTGACCGCCAGTACGGGCGAACAAGGGCTGCAGCGCCTCGATGACCATGTCGAGATCATCGTTCTCGACCTCATGCTGCCCGGCATCGACGGCTTCGAGGTCTGCCGCCGGGTGCGAGCCCGCGGGTCGGTGCCCATCATCATGCTGACCGCCCGCAACGACGACATCGACGTCGTCAGCGGCCTCGAGGCCGGCGCGGACGACTATGTGGTCAAGCCCGTCCTGCCGCGAGTGCTCGACGCCCGCATCGGCGCGGTGCTCCGGCGCGGCGAGCGACGCGCGGGCACCGTGGACTCGTTCGGCGACCTCGTCATCGACCGGTCCGCGCTGAGCGTGACCAAGGGCGGCAGCCAGCTCGGGCTCACCCCGACGGAACTGCGCCTTGTGCTCGAGCTGTCCGGTTCGCCGTCGCAGGTGTTCAGTCGCGAGCAGTTGCTACGCGCGGTGTGGGGCCACGACTATCTCGGTGACTCGCGGATCGTCGATGCGTGCGTGCAGCGACTGCGCGCCAAGGTGGAGGACACGCCTTCGGAGCCGGTGTACATCCAGACCGTCCGCGGGTTCGGCTACCGGTTCGGGCCGGTATGACGGCTGCCGCGGACGACCGGCCGACCACGCGGAGACCGTCGTGGTCGGTCGGGCTGCGCGCCCGCCTGACGGTGGCGTTCCTGCTCGTCACTCTCGGCAGCGGGCTGGCTGCGGCCGGCTTGAGCTACGTGTCGGCGCGCAACGCGATCTTGGACGAGAGCCAGGAGCAGTTCCTCACCCAGCTGCGCGACAACGTCGCCGATGCCTCCAGCCGGCCCCGTATGCCGAGCGGAGACGCCTTGGCGGCCCTGGTCGACCAGGTGGGCCCGGAGGACACCATCGTGGTGTACGCCGACGTCGGCATCGGCGACGGGCCGTTGCTCGACCGGATACCGGCGCAGCTGCGTCGCGCCGTACGCGAACGCGCACGGTTGTCCTTCCAGCGCACCGTCGAGTCCGGCGAGCCGGTGCTGTACGCGGGCACCCCGGTAACCACCAGCAACGGCGTGCCCACCGGCGTCGAGGTGTACGCGAGGACATCGCTGGCCGCCCAACAGGACCGGATCGACGGGCTGACGCGGCAGGCAGCGGCCGTCCTCACCGCCGCCGCTGTCGTCGCCGTGGTCGTCGCACTGGTCGCCGCGCGTAGCGTGCTTCGCCCGGTCCGGGCGCTCAGTCGGGGTGCGGCTCGCCTCGGCGGCGGCGATCTGGGCACCAGGCTGCCGGTCCGGGGCAACGACGAACTGGCCGGGCTGGTCCGCTCGTTCAACGACGCCGCCGCCCGGCTCGAGGACTCGGTGACCCGGCTGCAGCGAGAAGAGGCGAACTCGCGCCGGTTCGTCGCCGACGTGTCGCACGAGCTGCGCACCCCGCTGGCCGCCATGATCGCCGTCACCGACACCGTCGACGACGAGGCCGCTCGGCTCGGCGGCGACGGCGCGGCGGCAGCTCGGGTGCTCAGCACCGAGACGCACCGCCTGGCCGACCTGGTGGAGAACCTCATCGAGATCAGTCGGTTCGACGCCGGCCGCGCGGAGTTGCACCTACGCGTCGTCGACGTGCGGGAGCTGGTCGAACGCACGATCGCCACCCGCGGCTGGTCGCCGGTGGTGCACGTGCTGCCGGCTGGACAGCCCGATGGCGCTGCGCCGCCGGTGACGATCCGGGCCGACCCACGACGACTCGACGTCGTCGTGGCCAATCTGGTCGGCAACGCCGTCACCCATGGCGCCGAGCCGATCACGGTCGCCGTCGCCGCCGCCGACGTGCCGGGCGTGGACGACGACTGCGTCACGATCACCGTGCACGATCACGGGCCGGGCCTGCCACCGGAGGAACGGCAGCGGGTCTTCAACCGCTTCTACAAGGCCGACGCCAGCCGCGGCCGAACGGAGGGCAGCGGGCTGGGCCTGGCGATCGCGTGGGAGAACGTCCGGTTGCACGGCGGGCGGATCGACGTCGCCAGCTCGCCGGGTGAGGGGACTCGGTTCACCGTGAGCTTGCCGCGCAGGGCGGACGCATGACGAGGCTGTGCTCGTGGGTGCTGGCCGCAGCCGTTCTGACGGTCTCCGCCTGCGGAATTCGGCCGACCGGAAGCATCGACGCAGGCCCGGGCGCACGAGCGAGCTGGGAGTCCGCGGTCGTCTACTTTCTTCACGACGGCCGTCCCTACCCCGCCGTCAGACCGGACCTGGACTCCGCCGGCCCGCAGGAGCTCGTCGAAGCACTCGCGGCCGGGCCGACCACCCACGAGCAGGACGTCGGTCTGCGTACCGAGGTCCCGCCGTCGGTGCGGTTGGTCGTCGACGGAGACCGCCTGGTCGTCGACAGCCCTGGCCGACTGTCCCGGGCCGCGCTGCAGCAGATCGCCTGCACGCTCCAGCGCAGCGTGACAGTCGGCGTCGACCACGCCGACTGTCCGGTGCCCTGAACTTCTACTAGCCTCACGCCATGCTCACGGTCTTGGCGGTTGACGACGAGCCACCGGCGCTGGCCGAGCTCGCGTTCCTGCTCGAGCAGGACGACCGGATCGGCCAGGTGCTCACCGCGGGCGACGGAACCGCGGCCCTGCGCCTGTTGGAGCGCGAGCACATCGACACCGTGTTCCTCGACATCCGGATGCCTGGGCTGTCCGGACTCGACCTCGCGCGTGTTCTGGCGCAGTTCCGGCGCCGACCGGCAGTCGTGTTCGTCACGGCCTACGACGACCACGCCGTCACCGCGTTCGACCTGCACGCGGTCGACTACGTCATGAAGCCGTACCGTCGCGAGCGACTGTTCGAGGCGGTACGCCGGGCCGTCGAGGCCGTGTCCGAGCCGCGGCCATCCACCGCCGGTGCCGAAGACGAGACGATCTCGGTGGAGCTCGGCGGCGTCACCCGGTTCATCCGGCGCAGCGAGGTCAGCTACGTCAGCGCTCAGGGTGACTACGCGCGCCTGCACACCCGCGACGGCAGCCACCTGCTGCGCGTGCCGCTGGGCACCCTCGAGGAACGCTGGGCGGACTCGGGTTTCGTGCGCATTCATCGCAGCCACCTCGTCGCCAGCGCGCATGTCGACGAGATCCGGCTCGACGCCGGGCGGTACAGCGTCGTCATCGGCGACACGGTCCTGCCGGTGAGCCGCAGGCACGCCCGGGAACTACGCGACGTGCTCGTCCGGCGGGCCGGGGACACCCCATGACCGAGCGGGTCACCATCACCGGTCGCCGGCGCGGCCGGCCGCCGGTTCGCCGCCGCCCCGTCACGACCGAGATCGACGCCCAGACGCGCCTGGGCGAGGTGTACATGCGCGCCCTGCTGCGGGCCCAACTGCGATTGGGCTTCACGGTGGCCGGAGCCGTGCTGGGCGTGCTCGCCGCCTTGCCGTTGCTGTTCGCGCTGGTACCAGAGGTGTCTTCGACCGAGATCGCCGGAATCGAGCTGCCCTGGGTGATCCTCGGCGTCGCTGTGTATCCGGTGCTGGTGGCTGCGGCGTGGTTCTACGTTCGCGCCGCTGAGCGCGTGGAACGCGACTTCGCCGAGATGGTCGATCGCCGATGACGGTCGAGGTCGCCGCCGTCGTACTCACGGCGGTCGCCACCGTGCTGATCGGCGCGTACGGCCTCCGCGCCGCGCGGACGACGAGTGACTTCTACGTCGCCTCGCGCACGGTCACGCCGTGGTGGAACGCTTCGGCGATCGGCGGCGAGTACCTGTCGGCGGCCTCGTTCCTGGGTGTGGCCGGGCTGATCCTGGCCTACGGCGCCGACATGCTGTGGTTTCCGGTCGGCTACACCGCGGGCTACCTCATGCTGCTGGTCCTGGTGGCCGCGCCGCTACGTCGCTCAGGGGCCTACACCCTGCCCGACTTCGCCGAAGCACGCCTGGAATCGTTGGTCGCCCGGCGGGTCGCCAGTGTCCTCGTCGTCACCATCGGATGGCTGTATCTGCTGCCGCAGTTCCAGGCCGCGGGGTTGACGCTGCGCACCGTCACCGGCGCGCCGCAGTGGGCCGGCCCGGTCGTCGTCGCGGCGGTCGTGCTGATCAGTGTGCTGGGTGGCGGCATGCGCAGCATCACGTTCGTCCAGGCGTTCCAGTACTGGCTGAAGCTGACCGCGCTCGCCGTGCCCGTCGTGTTCCTGCTGCTGGTGTGGCATGTCGACGGCCGCCCCGAGGTCGCCTCCGGTGAGCAGCCGGTGTTCGCGGAGACCACGACGGTCGACGTGGCCACCGACGTCACCATCGAGGTGCCCGGGCCGGTGATCGTCGACATCGACGGCACGCTGGACGACGAACAGATCGACGAGCGCCGGCTCGTCCTGCCCGGCGAGGTGGACGTCGCGGCTGGGACGACGCTCGTCTTCCCCGAGGGCGCGCCGATCCCGCATGCCTCTCGGCTCACCCCGCTCGACGGCGAGGCCTGGGCGCTGCCGCTGCAGGCCAACGGTGAGCACCCGCTGTACAACACGTATTCGCTGATCTTGGCGTTGTTCTTCGGCACGATGGGGCTGCCGCACGTGCTCGTGCGCTTCTACACGAATCCCGACGGGCGCGCGGCCCGGCGCACCACCGTGGCGGTGCTCGGGCTGCTGGGGCTGTTCTACGTGCTGCCTGCGGTGTACGGAGCGCTGGGCCGCCTCTACACCCCGGAGTTGCTGCTGACCGGACGGACCGATGCGGTGGTCCTCGTGCTTCCCGGGCGGCTGGTGGACGGCGCCGCCGGCGACGCGTTGAGCGCGCTCGTCGCGGCCGGAGCGTTCGCCGCGTTCCTGTCCACGTCGTCCGGGCTGACGATCTCCGTCGCCGGGGTGCTGTCTCAAGACATCCTGCGCACGCACGTGCGCAGCCCGGTCTCGGCCTTCCGGATCGGTGCCGGCCTGGCTCTGGTCGTGCCGATCGCTCTGGCGTTGTCCAGTCCCCTGCTCGGCATCGCCGACGTCGTGGGCCTGGCGTTCGCCGTGGCGGCCTCCTCGTTCTGTCCGCTGCTGCTGCTGGGCATCTGGTGGCGCCGCCTGACCTGGCCGGGTGCCGTGGCCGGGCTCGTCACCGGCGGTGGGACCTCCACGCTCGCGGTGACCGCGACGATCCTGGCCGGCCAGCAAGGCGGCTGGCTCGGCGCACTGCTGGCGCAGCCGGCTGCGTGGTCGATGCCGCTGGCCTTCACCGTCATGGTGGTCGTCTCGCTGGCCACCCCCAGGCATCTGGCCCCGGGGGTCGATCGCACGATGGTGCGCCTGCACACCCCGGAGAACCTCGATTTGGACCGCGGCGACTGGGACCCCGAGGATCGCTGGCGGCGATGAGTCAGGAAACGTCGCTCAGGTCTCGAAGCTGCTTACGGCCGAGGGGAACGCCGACGTAGATGCCCAGGATCATGAGCGCGGACAACTTCTCGTCAGGGCGTAACCGCCGCTGAAACAGCTCGATCTTCAACTCCACTTGGGTCAAGATGTCGACGAGTACCCGAATGCCGGGCTCGGTGATCTCGACGTAGGTGAGCCGACGATCCTTTCTCGACGCCACTCTGGTCAGGTGACCGTCGGCGACCAGGCCCCGGACCAGTCGCGACGCCAGCGCCGGCGTGACGTCGAGCCGTTCGGCGAGCTGGCTGATCGTCATCTGGCTATCACGCGCACCGAACACCTGGATCAGCGCTTGGTGCTGCAACGGCTCCAGCCCGTGGGCCCGCGCCTCCTCGTCGATGATCCGGAACGACTTTCGGATGGCATAGCGAGCTTCGGCGACGCTCTGGAAATACGACTTCAGATCCTGCGGCGCGGACAGCGGTAGGGAGGGCATGACGATGTCGTCGGGCACCGTACCTCCTGTTCAGCTCGCACCACTGCCACGGCCGACGATACAGCTCACCTTTCTCAGCCGACCATGAAACAAGGCCACTCAGGCAGCAGCGGCACGAGTCGTGGAAAACCACATCAACTGATTCGCCATCGAATCCAATTGACGTTCGATCTTGGCGTCGGCGCACGTGCCGTCCTGGAATTTCGTCGTGCTCGAGTTGATGACGATGCCCAGCGGTGTCGGCCAGCCGCGCAAGGCGTGAACGGTGGTCCGCAAGGACGAGAGCGCCAGCACGCCGGCCTGCCAGCCGTAGGCGCTGGCGATGCAACCGACCGCGCGACCTTGCAGGTAGGGGACGTCGTCGTCGGCCAAGTCCTGCAAGTAGTCCAGGGCGTTCTTGAGCATGCCGGACAACCCGCCGTGATATCCGGGGGTCGACACGATGACGGCGTCGGCCGCGCGCACGGATTCCAGCAGGTGCAGCGCCGCCTCACACCGGGTTTCGTCCTGCGGGTCGTACATGGGGAACTTGATGTTGTCCGCGCAATAGGCGTCGCATTGCGCGCCGGCGCGTTCGAGCCGGGTCAGGACGGCGCGCAATGCCTGCTCGGAACTGGAGTTCGCTCGGGTGGTGCCACCGATACCCACGATGCGCGGCCGGCCATTGCCGAAACTGCTCGCCGGGCTGAACGTATGTCCGTTGGACTCGGTGACGTTCGCCGCAATCGTCACGATGCATTCCTCCGATCCGGGTACGCGAGGCCGAGATTCTCTCGGAACGTCGCGCCGGAATACTCGTTGCGGAAGAGCCCACGCCGGCGCAGTTCCGGAACGAGTTGGTCGGTCGCCATCTCGATTCCGTCCGGCAGCATGTCGATCATGAGGTTGAATCCGTCGGCAGCGTCCTCGGCCAGCCAACGCTGCATCTCGTCTGCGACCTGCTCCGGGGTACCGACGACTTGATTGTGCCCACCGCCATATCGCTTGAGCAGTTCACGCACGGTGAGGTTCTCGCGCTCGGCCAACCCCACGACCGAACGACGGAATCCGATCGAGCCGGCGAACTGATCGTCGGGGACGAGCTTGTCCAGCGGCAACGGCTTGTCGAGGTCCAGATCCTCGATCGCCACGCCGACCCGCCGGGCCAGCTTGCCCATCTCCGGCTCGGTGCCCAGCGCGTCGTCCAGGGCTTCCTTGCGCGCCTTGGCTTCGGCCTCGGTACTGCCCATGATCGGCAACAGGCCGGGCAGGATGATGACGTCGTCGGCAGCGCGCCCGTGCGACTCGGCGCTGGCCCGCACGTCCTTCCGGAACAGTGCGCCGTCGGCGGGACTGCTCTGTGCGGTGAACACGACGTCGGCGTATTTGCCCGCGAGCTGTTTACCTTCGGCCGAGCTGCCGGCCTGGAAGACGATCGGGCGTCCCTGCGGGCTCCGGGGGAGCGTCAGCGGGCCGCGAACCTGGTAGTACTTCCCGGCGTGGCCGATCTCACGGACCTTGGCCGGGTCCCCGAAGATCGCCTCGGACTTGTTGCCGACGAGTGCGTCGTCGTCCCACGAGTCCCAGAGCTTGAACGCGACGTCGAGGAACTCGTCGGCGCGCTCGTACCGGTCGCGCCGGTCGGGGAGCACGCCGCTGCCGAAGTTGTCGGCCACCGCGGGGACGAAGGTGGCCACCGCGTTCCATCCCGCTCGCCCGTTGCTGAGGTGGTCGAAGGTCGAGAACCGGCGGGCCAGATCGAACGGCTGGTTGAACGTCGTCGACGCCGTGCCCACCAGGCCGATGTGCTCGGTCACGGCCGCCATCGACATCAGCGCCGTCACCGGGTCCAACGCCCCGAGCGCCGGGCGTTCCACTCCCTCCTCCGAGCTGGACAGCGTGTCGGCCAGGAAAAGGCAATGAAACCGACCGCGTTCGGCGGCGCGTGCACACGCTTGGTAGAAGTCGGCCCGGACGTAGTCCGAGGCGTCTCCGTCGCGGACCATCCATGAGCCCAGGTGCATACCCAAGCCCATGAGGGTGGCCGAGAGAACGATGTCGTCCTTCGCCATGGGATCTCCTACACATCGGCAGTCAACTACTCACATCATTGACTTGAGTCAAAGATTCGTCAAGAGGGCGATCGCGGATCTCGGCCCCGGCCCGACAGGCGAGGGACCGCTCGTCGCGCCACACCGACCGCTCGTCGCATCGATGAAGCCCACACGCCGAGCCGACCGACCGCTCGCCGACCACCAGCGCGCGAACACTGCCGAGCCGCCGAGCCCAGCCCTACGGTGCGGCGTGAAACCGGCCTGTGTGAGCCGGACCACACTGACGAGGAGGTTGAAGCGTGGCGCACCTCGACGATCCGCCGCCGGAACGATCAAGCCCCACCGCTGAGGACTACGAAGCCGCCTGGGCCAGCCCGGAATTCATCGAGCTGCGACGCCGCGTCCGCTCGTTCGCGTTCCCGATGACGGTGGCCTTCATGGCCTGGTACTTCCTCTACGTCCTGCTGTCCACCTACGCCGTGGGCTTCATGTCCACCCGCATCGCCGGCAACATCAACATCGGACTCGTCCTCGGGCTCGGGCAATTCGCCTCGACGTTCCTCATCACGTGGCTCTACATCCGCCACGCCGACAGGAAACTCGACCCGATCGCCACCGAACTCCGGAACGGCCTGGAGGCGGTGCAACGATGACCGACATCGGCAACCCCGCCGTCAACATCACGATCTTCGCCGTCTTCGTCATCGCGACCCTGTTCATCGTGCTGCGCGTGTCGAAGACCAACAAGACCGCCGCGGACTACTACGCGGGTGGACGCGCGTTCACCGGGCAACAGAACGGCCTGGCCATCTCCGGCGACTACCTGTCGGCCGCGTCCTTCCTGGGCATCGCCGGTGCCGTCGCCATCTACGGCTACGACGGCTTCCTGTACTCCATCGGGTTCCTCGTCGCTTGGCTCGTGGCGCTGCTGCTGGTGGCCGAACAGCTGCGGAACACCGGCCGCTTCACCATGGCCGACGTGGTGTCGTACCGGCTGCGCCAACGTCCGGTGCGCACCGCCGCGTCGACGACGACCCTGGCCGTCTCGTTCTTCTACCTGCTCGCTCAGATGGCCGGAGCCGGCGGTCTGGTCGCGTTGCTGCTGGGCATCGACGGCCAGGGCGGCCAGCGCGTGGTCATCGGCGTCGTCGGCGCGATCATGGTGTTCTACGTCCTGGTCGGCGGGATGAAGGGCACGACGTGGGTGCAGATCATCAAGGCTGTCCTGCTGGTCGCCGGGACGGCTGTCATGACGGTCTGGGTCATGGCCAAGCACAACTTCAACCTCTCGGCCCTGATGGGCGCCGCAGTCGACCGGGCCGGCGGGCTGGAGGAGCTCCTCGAGCCGATGAACCGGTACGGCGCCAGCGGCACGTCGAAGCTCGACTTCATCTCGCTCGCCGTGGCGCTCGTGCTCGGCACCGCGGGGCTGCCGCATGTGCTGATGCGGTTCTACACCGTGCCGTCGGCCAAGGAGGCCCGGCACAGCGTCACGTGGGCGATCGCGATCATCGGCCTGTTCTACCTGTTCTCGCTGGTCCTGGGGTACGGCGCCGGCGCACTCGTCGGCTCGGAAGAGATCCTCAACGCCCCCGGCGGGGTCAATTCCGCAGCACCCCTGTTGGCCTACGAGCTCGGCGGGACCCTCCTGCTGGGCATCATCGCCGCCGTGGCGTTCGCGACGATCCTGGCCGTGGTCGCCGGCCTGACGATCACCGCGTCGGCGTCGTTCGCGCACGACATCTACGCCAACGTCATCAAGAAGGGCCAGATGCGCGCCAACGACGAGGTCCGCGTCGCCCGCATCACCGCGGTCGTGATCGGCGCCGTCGCGATCGGCGGTGGCATCGTGGCCGCGAACCAGAACATCGCGTTCCTGGTGGCACTCGCGTTCGCCGTCGCGGCCAGCGCGAACCTGCCGGTCATCCTGTACTCGCTGTTCTGGAAGCGGTTCAACACCAGCGGCGCGCTGTGGAGCATGTACGGCGGCCTGCTCACGGCGGTCACGTTGATCGTCTTCTCGCCCGCCGTATCGGGCAAGCCGGTCGACCCGGCCACCGGCCGCAGCCCGTCGATGATCCAGGGCGTCGACTTCCACTGGTACCCGCTGGACAATCCCGGCCTGGTGTCGATTCCCGCAGGATTCTTCCTCGGCTGGCTGGGCACCCGGCTGTCGAAAGAGTTCAACCAGGCCAAATACGCGGAAATGGAAGTTCGCTCACTCACCGGTGCGGGAGCCGAGAAGGAGGTTCAGCACTGACATGACTCGCCGTTCGCCGGCCGGTCGTCATGCGGACACTACGGTGTCGTACCGGGTCAGCCCGACGTCAGCGCGGCCGGGCGGACCTGAGACGATCGACCGGCGGACGGCGACCTTGCCGATCTGAAGTCGCGGTGGTGAGGTAGACGGCAGTGGTCTCGGCGCACTGACGGACACGATGACACGAGGAGCAGACGAACGTGACGAATGACGCTCTGTCCAACCTTCTGCACGAGGAGCGGCGTTTCCCGCCGTCTGAAGAGTTCGCGGCCCAGGCCAACGCCACCGCCGCGATGTACGACGACGCCAAGGCCGACCGACTGGCCTTCTGGGAGCGCCAAGCCCGCGAGTTGCTCACCTGGGACTCCGAGTGGAACCAGGTCCTGGACTGGAGCAACCCGCCGTTCGCGAAGTGGTTCGTCGACGGCAAGCTCAACGTCTCGTACAACTGCGTCGATCGCCACGTCGAAGCCGGACTCGGCGACCGCGTCGCCATCCACTGGGAGGGTGAGCCCGGCGACAGCCGCACCCTCACCTACGCCGACCTGCAGCGCGAGGTGTGCAAGGCCGCAAACGCCCTCACCGAGCTGGGCATCGGTCACGGCGACCGGGTGGCGATCTACCTGCCCATGATTCCCGAGGCGGCCATCGCGATGCTGGCCTGTGCCCGGTTGGGCGCCATCCACTCCGTCGTCTTCGGCGGCTTCTCCGCCGAAGCGCTGCGCAGCCGGATCGACGACGCCGAGGCCAAGCTCGTCATCACCGCTGACGGCGGCTACCGCCGCGGCAAGCCGGCCTCGCTCAAGCCCGCGGTCGACGAAGCCGTCGCCGCCTCGCCGAGCGTACGCAACGTGCTCGTCGTCCGGCGTACCGAGCAGGAGGTCGCCTGGAACGCCGACGTCGACCTGTGGTGGCACGACGTCGTCGGCCGCCAGCCCGACACTCACCGCCCGCAGCCGCACGATGCTGAGGACACGCTCTTCATCCTCTACACCTCCGGCACGACCGGAAAGCCCAAGGGCATCAAGCACACGTCGGGCGGTTACCTGCTGCAGTCCGCCTACACCCACCGCTACGTCTTCGACCTCAAACCCGAAAGTGACGTGTTCTGGTGCACCGCCGACATCGGCTGGGTCACCGGGCACAGCTACGTCGTGTACGGCCCGCTGGCCAACGGCGCCACGCAGGTGATGTACGAGGGCACGCCGGATCACCCTCAGCCGGGCCGCTGGTGGGACGTCGTGCAGAAGTACGGCGTCACGATCCTGTACACCGCGCCCACGGCCATCCGCACGTTCATGAAGCAGGGCGAGGAGATCCCCGGCAGCCGCGACCTCTCGTCGCTCCGGGTGCTCGGCAGCGTCGGTGAACCGATCAACCCCGAGGCGTGGATCTGGTACCGCCGCGTCATCGGTGGCGACCGCACCCCCGTCGTCGACACCTGGTGGCAGACCGAGACCGGCGCCATCATGATCAGCCCGCTGCCCGGCGTCACTTCGGCCAAGCCGGGCGCCGCGCAGACGCCCCTGCCCGGCATCGAAGCCGACGTCTTCGACGAGTCCGGTACCGCCGTCGAGAAGGGCCGCGGCGGGTACCTCGTCCTGACCGAGCCGTGGCCGGCGATGCTGCGCACCATCTGGGGTGACGACGAACGCTTCATCGACACCTACTGGTCGCGCTACGAGGGCGTGTACTTCGCCGGCGACGGCGCCAAGAAGGACGACGACGGCGACCTGTGGCTGCTCGGCCGGGTCGACGACGTCATGAACGTCTCCGGGCACCGGATCTCGACCACCGAGGTGGAATCCGCGCTGGTGTCGCACGACAAGGTCGCCGAAGCCGCGGTGGTCGGCGCCACCGACCCCACCACCGGGCAGGGCATCGTCGCGTTCGTCATCCTGCGTGCCTCCGCCGGCGAGGGCGGCCCGGACGTCATCAAGGAACTGCGTGATCACGTGGCCAAGGAGATCGGCCCGATCGCCAAGCCGCGCCAGATCATGGTCGTCCCCGAGCTGCCGAAGACCCGGTCGGGCAAGATCATGCGGCGGCTGCTGCGCGACGTCGCCGAGAACCGCGAGCTGGGCGACGTGCAGACGCTCGCCGACCCCACCGTGATGAACCTCATCAGCGAGGGCATGGCCGCCGGCTCCGGCGAGGACTGACCCACCCACCCCCACGACCATCGGCGTCGTGATCGCCTCACGCGTTGAGCGCGGCGATCGCGGCGCCGATCTCGTGCAACCTCGTCCGCAGGCTGGCCGGTTCGAGGACCTCCACGCCGGTCATCAAGGACGTGAGCTGATGGGCGGCGACGTCTTCGGCCTCGGTCCACACGGTGGTGACCCGCCAGCCGTCGTCGTCCGGTTCTTCGGCAGCAGCCCGCGCATCGGAGGCTGCTTCGACGCCCACGTAGTGATGCAGGTTGCGTAGCGCTCCGGGTGACAGGCGCACGCGACACCGGTACCGCAGCAGCGAGCGGTCGAACTCGCGCGACGACGCCGCCCACCACGCCGCCAGGTCGAAGCCGTCCGGGCGCTGCGACGGCTCGGCCCGTACCGTCACGTCGTCGATACGCCCGGCGCGATACGTGCGGATCTGCCGCCGATGCGCCGCGACGAGGTACCAGGTCCCAGCCTTCAGCACCAGGCCCAGCGGGTCGAGACGACGGCGCACCGTCCGGTCGGCCCGACGGTAGGTGACGTCGATACGGCGGTCGGACCAGACGGCCTCGGACAGCGCACCGAGCTGCTCCGGCGGAGTCGTCGGGCCGAACCAGCCCGGCGCGTCCACGTGGAACCGTTCGCGCAGCCGCCCGGCGCGGCCACGCAGTTCCGGCGGCAGGGTCGCGATGACCTTGGTCTGGGCGGCGACCAGGACGGTTCCCAGCCCCAGATCGGCGACCGCCGACGGCACACCGCCGAGGAACAGCGCCGCCGCCTCGTCACCGGTGAGCCCGTCGAGGCTGGTCCGCCACCCCTCGACCAGCCGGATACCACCGCCCGGCCCCGTCTCGGTCCAGATCGGCACACCGGCTTGCTGCAACGCCGCCACGTCGCGGTAGACGGTGCGGACCGACACCCCGAGCTCATCGGCGATGGCAGCGGCGGTGGCAGCCCGTCGCTGCTGCAACAGCAGCATCGTGGCGACCAGCCGTCCAGCTCTCATGGACATCGACACTACGCCGATTCCCTGACAGGAGATGTCAGCTATCGGCTCGCATACTCGATGGCATGACTACCTGGAGACGATTCACCGACGAAGCACCCGAGTTCGCCCGTGAGGCCAGGGCCGGGCTCGAAGCCGCCAAACACCACGTACTCGCGACGTTGCGCGCCGACGGCTCACCGCGGGTGAGCGGAACCGAGGTGGACTTCTTCGGCGACGACCTCGTCCTGGGATCGATGCTCCACGCGATGAAGGCTCGCGATCTGCAGCGCGACCCACGGTTCGCGCTGCATTCCAACCCGGGAGACGGGTCGATGACCACGCCCGACGTCAAGGTGTCCGGACGCGCCTTCGAAGCAGGCGCCGAGGACGTCGCCGCGTATGTCCGGCACGCCCCGGAGACGCCGCAACCGTTCCACCTGTTCCGCTTGGAGATCGACGACGTCGTCCTGGCCGGGCTCAACGCCCGGCGCGACGCCATGCTGATCCGGTTGTGGCGGCCGGGCCAGCCGGTCCGGACGTTCGAACGCCGTTGAGCGATTCCCGCCACGCAGGTCGTCGATCGCGACCAGCAGGGCCCCGCCGTGCTCTAGAGTCGACACCAGATCATGTGCAACAAGGCTCAGCGACGAGGGGAGTGCTGGATGGCCATCCGGGCAACCAGTGACGCCGCGGAGACAGAGGCCTCCATCGGCCAGCTCGTGGCCGCTATCAAGACCGACCTCACCGCGCTGGTGCGTGACGAGATCGAGCTTGCCAAGACCGAGATGCGCGAGGACGCGAAGTCCGTCGCGCTGGGTGGCGCGATGGCCGCCGTCGCCGGCGTGTTCGCCCTGTTCGCGTTCATCATGGGATCGTTCGCGCTGGTGTACGGCATCCGGGCCCTCGGTATCACGCTGGGCTGGTCGTTCCTCATCGTCACCGGCTTCTACCTGTTCGTGACGCTGGTCCTGCTCCTGGTGGCCAAGGGTCGGTTCGGGCGGTTGTCCAAGGCCGAGCGTACGAAGGTGACCGCTCGACAGGCTGCCGCAGCCCTCCGGCCGTCCAACTCCGACCGGACGTGACCGCCACCGCGACGCCCCGGCACACCGTCGACATCCCGGGCCCCTGGACGCATCGATCGATCTTCGCCAACGGTGCCCAGTTCCACATCGCCGAGATGGGTCGCGGCCCACTGGTGTTGATGCTGCACGGCTTTCCGGAGTTCTGGTGGGCCTGGCGGCACCAGATGCCCGCCATCGCAGCTGCCGGCCGCCGTGTGGTCGCGATGGATCTGCGCGGCTACGGCGGCAGCGACAAGACGCCCCGCGGCTACGACCCGTTCACCTTCGCCGCCGACATCACCGGGGTGATCCGGTCGCTCGGGGAGCGACACGCGGTCCTGGTGGGGCACGGATGGGGTGCCTACGGCGCGTGGACGGCCGCGGCGATGCGCCCGGCCCATGTGACGGCGTTGGTGGCGATGTCGATGCCGCATCCGCTGATCCTGCGTCATCACCTGTTGCGCGGCCGGTTCCGCCGCAGCGGTTCGCTGGCCGGCGTCCAGCTGCCGATGGTTCCGGAGCGACGCCTCATCGCCGATGACGGCGCCCTGGTGGAACGGCTGCTCCGGCGGTGGTCCGCTCCGGACTCGGCCTTCCCCGACCACGAAGCCGCTCGCCACTACCGCGGCGCCATGCAGCTGTGGCCCGCGCCGCACTGCGCCCTGGAGTACCAGCGCTGGTTGTTCCGCTCACTGTTCCGCGGTGACGGCCGTCGCTTCGCCAAGCGGGTGCAAGATCCACTGAGCCTGCCGGTACTGCAGGTCCACGGACTGCAGGACCGCAACATCTCCGCCGAGCTCGCCGCGGGGTCGGCCGAGCAGCTGGTCGGCCCCTACGAGTGGCTGGGGCTGGAGACCGCGGGCCATTTCCCCCACGAAGAGGAGCCGGAGTTGGTCACCGACGCGCTCGTCCGGTGGCTCGGCACCCTTCCGGCCTGACGTCGCCAGCTCACGTGCACTCGCCGGTGGCGACCGGCTCCGTCGCGTCCCCGGCTTCCATGGCGACCTCGGCAAATTCATCCAAGGCCAGCGCATATCCGGTGCTGGGGTCGGTCAACGAGGCGGCGAACACCACGCCGTGGACGACGCCGTCGGGCGTGACCAGCGGCCCGCCGGAGTTGCCGGACCGGATGTTGCCGCGAAGCGACAGCACGTTCCGGTTCACCGGATCGGCGTCGTAGATGTCGCGCCCGAGCAACTGTCGGGCGTCGCGGATCCGGACCCCTTCGCTGTGCAGCGGCCCGTTGTTCGGGTACCCGATGGCCACGGCGTCGGCGCCGCCTTCGAGCTCTCCGTCACCCAGCGTCAACGGCGGCAGGCTCAGCCCGGGGACACTGAGGACGGCCAGATCGGCGTCCGGGTTGAACGACACGACGCTCGCCGCGAGCGGTTCGCTGTCCGGATACGTGATCACCGGCTCGCTGACCCCGGCCACCACGTGCGCGTTGGTCATCACCCGCTCCGGCGAGACGACGAAACCGGAGCCGGTGATGATGCGGTCGCACGACTCGGCCCGGCCGGTGATCTTGATGACGCTGCCCGCGGCGGCACGGACCTCGGGGTCACGGTGCAGCAGGCTGTTCGGTGGCTCCACCGCGACGATCGGCTCTGCTTCCCACGGCGCAACCACCTGGGGAAACCCGCCGGAGTCCACGACGTCGCCGAACGCGCGCCGCACAGTCGACGGCGAGACGGGTATCGCCCGGTCGACGAGTCCGAGGATGCTTGACTCGCGCACCCCCGGCGAGGCGTACGGGACGGCGGCCGACGAGATCGCCAGCCCGCACGCCCACGCCGCCACCAGCAGGCCGGCCACGCCGAGGGCGGCACCGCCGGCCGCGTCGAAGCGCCGCGCCGGACGGGACGACACTTTCGACCGCACCCATCCGCCGGCCCACGACAACACGCCCTGCCCGATCGAGGCGACCCCCAGGATGAGCAGGATGGCCAGCACCGAGACGCCCAACCCGGGTTCGAATCCGCCCAGCACCGTGGGGACCAGCAACAGCCCGGCGAACGCACCGCCGACGAAACCGATGAACGACAACAAGCCCACGACGAAGCCGTGCGTCCAGCCGGTGTAGCCGACGACGATGGCCAAGACGATGATCAGCAAGTCCACCGCATTGAGCCCCAGGATCACATCGCACCTCGACCTTCACGACGAAAAGATCGCTCGTCATCCCGCACCGGATCGGGCAGGGCCCGGACGTCGGTGCGATCCCACGGTTCGTCAATTCCGGCAGCTTCGAACAATCGGGACAATACGCCAGCAGTGAACCCCCACACCAGCAGGTCACGCACGTGGAACGCCGGTCCCACGGCTCCGGACGGGTGTCGCACCCGCATCCGATTCGCCGGATCGAGCAATTCGGCCAGGGGAACCCGATGCACCGACGCCACCTCGGCGGCGTCGACGACACGCACCTCACTCGGCTCGCGCCACCACGCCAGAACGGGGGTGACGGAGTAGTTGGTGACGGGGATCCACATGGCCGGCAGCGTCGTGATGACGTCGACGCCGGCCGGGTCGAGTCCGGTTTCTTCCTGGCCCTCACGCAACGCAGCGCCGACCGGCCCGTCGTCGGACGGGTCGATCACGCCGCCGGGAAAGGCCGCCTGACCCGGATGGCGACGCAGACCGTGCGCCCGCTCGGTCAGCAGGACGTCTGGCCTGCCGTCGGACTCGCCGAACAACACCAGCACCGCCGACGGCCGCGCCGACCCGTCCGGCGGCGGTTCGAACCGGGACAGCTGCCCTGGCCTGATGGTGCCCGCCGCGGCGACGATGGGACGCAACCACTGCGGGCGAGTCACGCACGCGGCCCTTCGCGCACCAGTTTGGCCGCAACCTTCGGGTCGGTGGGCCCTTCGCCGTAGGCCGGGCACAACCGCGCCAGCGGGCAGGCACCACAGGCGGGGCGACGCGCATGGCACCGGCGTCGGCCGTGCCAGATGACCCGATGCGACAGCATCGTCCAGTCCTTCTTCTCGAACAGCGCCGCGACGTCGGCCTCGATCTTCACCGGGTCGGTGTGCTCGGTCCACCCCCATCGGCGGGACAGCCGGGCGAAGTGGGTGTCGACGGTGATGCCCGGGACCCCGAAGGCGTTGCCGAGCACGACGTTCGCGGTCTTGCGGCCCACGCCGGGCAGCGTGACCAGGTCGCTGAGCCGCCCTGGGACCTCGCCGCCGAACTTGTCCACGAGCGCCTGCGACAGTTTGAGGATCGAGTCGGTCTTGGCCCGGAAGAATCCCGTCGGCTGGATGAGCTTTTCGACGTCCTCGCGCTCGGCGGCGGCCAGGGCCGCGGCGTCGGGATACCGGGCGAACAGTGCCGGAGTCACCGAGTTGACCCGGACGTCGGTGGTCTGCGCCGACAGCACGGTGGCGATGAGTAGCTCGAACGGTGTGGTGAAGTCGAGCTCGCAGTGTGCGTCGGGGTACAGCTCGGCGAGTTCGCGGTTGATGCGGCGAGCACGGCGGACCAGGGCGAGACGGGATTCGGATTCGAGCATGGGCACGCCCTCACCTTATGTGCGCTCGGCGTCGGACTGGTCGAATCGCCCTGCAGCAGGGGCGAATGGTCGGTCATGATGGGCCGAAGGCACAATAGAGTGCGGTCGATGTGATGCGAAAGACATACTCGGGCCAGGTGGATCGAGTGTTCGTTCGCATCCTGGCTTGCCGGCGAGGAGGACCTGTCAGTGGTAGATGACGTGCTGCGGAGCGCACCCCTGTTCCGCGAGTTGGACGACGAGGCAGCGGCAGCGCTGCGCGCCTCGATGACCGAAGTCCAGCTCAGCCGGGGCGAAACTCTATTTCGCGAGGGTGACGAAGGCGACCGCGTCTACGTCGTCACCGAGGGCAAGATCAAGCTGGGCCGCACCGCTCCTGACGGTCGCGAGAACCTGCTCGCACTGCTCGGGCCCGGTCAGATGTTCGGGGAGCTGTCCCTGTTCGATCCCGGCCCGCGGTCGGCGACGGTCACCGCCGTCACCGACACCACGCTGTGGAGCCTGAGCCATCCGGACCTGCTGCCGTGGCTCACCGGCCGGCCCGAGGTCGCGCGCGGGCTGCTGGCCCAGCTCGCCTCGCGCCTGCGCCGCTCCAACGACACACTCGCCGACCTGGTGTTCTCCGACGTTCCGGGACGGGTCGCCAAGCAGCTGCTCGACCTGTCCACCCGGTTCGGCGTGCCCTCCGACGAGGGAGTTCGCGTCGTGCACGACCTCACGCAGGAGGAGTTGGCCCAACTGGTCGGCGCCTCGCGCGAGACGGTGAACAAGGCGCTGGCCGACTTCGTCGCTCGTGGCTGGTTGCGTCTGGAGCAGCGGTCGGTGGTCATGCTCGACGTCGAGCGGTTGCGTCGCCGCGCCCGCTGAGGTGCTCCAGGGCGGCCTGCACCGTCTGCTCGGCCGCCGGCCACAACGATCGGTCCACGTCCGCGTACACGATCTCGACCACGTCGCGCGCCGTTCGCGCGCCGGCAGCCAGCGCGGCACGCACTTCGTCGAGGCGTCTGGCCCGGTGCTCGATGTAGCCGGTGATCACCGCGGCCGCGTCGGCACGTCGGGGGCCGTGCCCAGGCAGTAGGAGGCAACCAGGTGCGGCCTGCTCGCGCAGGGTGGCCAGGGAGGCGAGATAGTCGCCGAGGTCGCCGTCCGGGTGCATCACCACAGTCGTGCCACGTCCCAGCACGGTGTCGCCGCTGAACAGCACCGCGCCGTCGTCGGCGATCACACAGATCGAGTCCCGCGTGTGCCCCGGGGTGTCGACGACGCGCAGGTCGCGCCCGGCGACGTCGAGTCGCTGCCCGTCCGGCGGCAGCGACGCACCGCCGCGGCACAACGCCGGGTCGCGGGCGACGACCGGGGCTCCGGTGAGCTCGTGGAAGCGTTGCGCGCCGCCGGAGTGATCGTCGTGATGATGCGTCAACAGCGCCATCGCCACCGGGCCCTCGGCCGCCACCGCTCTCAGGTGTTCCTCGAGCAGCGGGCCGGGATCGATGACGACGTTGCCGGCCGCGGTGCGCACGATGTACGTGTTGGTGCCCTCCAGCGTCATCGGGCCGGGGTTGTCCGCCCGGATCGCCCGGCACCACGGCGGCAGCTGCGGCTCGGCGTCGGCCCTCATCGCAGGTCTCCTGGATCGTCACCGGGGTAGTCGGGGTCCGATGGCAGCAGCACCCGCACGTGCTCGCCGTCGTCCACCCACCCCGGCTGGATGGTGTCGATCACTCGGCCCACACCGGCGGCCAAGGCCTCGGCTGCCGTCGCGAAGCCCCGGAGTTCGTCGAGGACGGCGTAGGTGGGCGGCAGCATGACCAGCTCACCGGCGCCCGCGCGCTCGATCGCCGTCGCCGGAGGCAGCCATTCGACGTGCTCGACCTCACCGGAGACGTCGGCAGCCTCCTGCCCTGGCGGAAGAGCGGCCAGGAAGAACCAGGTGTCGTAGCGGCGCTCCTCGAATCGCGGAGACACCCACCGTGCCCACGGGACCAGATCGGCCGGATCGAGCCGGACGCCGGTCTCCTCGTGGGTCTCGCGGATGGCGGCCCGGACGAACGCACGCGACGTCGCCGGATCGGTGTCGAGCCCCTCCGCCCACCCGGGAAGGTCGGCGGACTCGGAGCCTGGGTCGTGGTCACCCGGATCGACACAACCACCCGGAAAGGCGATCATGCCGCCGGCGAAGGCCATGGCGGTGTGCCGCAAGTGAACGTAGACCTCGAGCCCGCGGCGAGTGTCGCGCAGCAGCATGACGGTGGCCGCCGTCCGAGCGTGCACCGTAGGACGTGCCCCGGCTACGAACGCCCGCGCGCGGCGCGCCTGCGCCTCCGGCAGGATCCGCCCCGGCTGCACGGCGATCACCCGACCTCGACGATCATCTCCACCTCGACCGGGGCCCCGAGCGGGAGCACCGCGACGCCGACAGCGCTGCGCGCATGTTGACCGGCGTCGCCGAACACCTGCCCGAGCAGCTCGCTCGCGCCGTTGGCCACCTGCGGCTGGCCGGTGAAGTCCGGCGCGGAGGCGACGAAGGCGACCACCTTGACGACCCGGGTGACCGCGGAGAGGTCACCAACGGCCGCCCGCACCGCCGCGAGCGCATTGAGCGTGCACTGCTGCGCGCACTGCTGTGCCTGCTCGACCGTCACGTCCGCGCCGACCTTGCCGGTGTGCAGCAGCTCGCCGTCGCGCAGGGGCAACTGTCCGGAGGTGTACACGTAGGACTCCGAGCGCAGCGCCGGCACGTAGGCAGCCACCGGCTTCGCCACGTCGGGCAGAGTCAGCCCCATCTCCTCGAGTCGCCCTTCGGGCGTGCTCGCCGCCATCGTTGCCCCTTTCGTATCCAGCTACGGACGTGGTTCCTACTCAGCCTTCTGGCGTTTGAAGTAGGCGACGAGATTCTCGGGGTTCATGCCGGGGACGATCTGCACCAGCTCCCAGCCGTCCTCGCCCCAGTTGTCCAGAATCTGCTTCGTCGCGTGCACCAGGACCGGTGCCGTAGCGTATTCCCACTTGGCCATGGTCGCGAGCCTACGCCGGACGACGATCGACGATCACCCCACCCGGCCATCACACCCAGCGTGAGCCTTGGCCGTGATGTTCGTCGAACACCAGCCAGGTGCGGGTGCTCTGGACGCCAGGCACGTCTTGGATGTGCTCGAGCACCACGTGGCGCAGCTCGGCGTTGTTGGGGGCTCGGACCAGCGCCAGGACGTCGAAGTCGCCGCCGACCAACGCGAAGTGCTCGATGTACGGCAACGATTCCAGCGCCGCGGCGACCTCGCGCCAGGTGTTCTGCTGGATCGACAACAGGACGTACGCGCTCGTCGACAGGCCGGCCCGTTCGGGGTCGACGTGAGCGCCGAAGCCGGTGATGACGCCGTCGGCGAGCAGCCGGTCGACCCGCGCGTATGCGTTGGCCCGCGACACATGCACCTGCTCGGCGAGGCTGCGGATGGACATGCGGCCGTTGACGGTCAGTTCGGCCAGGATGCGGCGGTCGACATGGTCGAGAGCGCGGGGAGACGAATGGCCGGTCTGCCACCTGTGACGCGCCTCACGTCGAGACGTTTGGTCTTCATCCACCGTTGCCACCAGCCGCCTGTCACCAGTTCGTCGCCGTTGTAGAGATGACCATCTTAATCAGCGCACTATTTGTGGAAAGAGCTACAGAGCGTCCGACTTCTGTCGGTTCCCGCCTCGCGGCCGAAGGGTGAGTGAGCCATGACCACGCAGGCCGAACATCGGGTGCCGTCCGTCGACCCTCCGCCGCGGCCGTCATCACCCGAATCGCTGCTGCCGTCGGCCGAGCCGATCCGCTTCCTCGCCGACGACGGCACGGCTGTTCCGGCCGAGCA
>NZ_DAHVSH010000209.1:0-3581 GCF_027324685.1 Haloactinopolyspora sp. | reverse complement strand
CGGTCGCCATGGTGCAACTCGCCCGGCGAAAGTCCGAGCAGGAGTCTGAACCGGTCGCGAACGCGTGACCCGTGCCAGAGTGACGACTATGGCCAAGACCTATCGGCACTCCGTCTTGCGGCGATTCAGTAACGCCGCCGTCATGTCGATGCTGCGATCCGGCCTGGCGCCGTCGAACTACGCCCTGCTCACGGTGGTCGGGCGAAAGTCGGGCCGCGGCCGCTCCACGCCGGTGCGCCCCATCCGCTACGGCGGCGCCCTGTGGCTGGTGGCGCCGTACGGCGCGGTGCAATGGGTCCGTAGTGCTCGCGCCGCCGGCGAGGTGACGCTGACGATCCGCGGTATCCCGCAGGGGTATCGGGTCATCGAATGCGGCCCGGACGAAAGCGCCCCGGTGCTGAAGGAGTACGTCCGCGCGGTCCCGGTCACCCGGCCCTACTTCGACGCCAAGCCCGACGACCCACCGGAGCGGTTCGCGGCCGAGGCAGACCGGCACCCGGTCTTCCGGCTGGAGTGATCAGCGCCGGCGGCTACGCCGTAGTCATGCCGAGCCGGACCAAGGTGGCTGCACCGGGCGCTTCAGGCCCTGCGAGCAGGTGAACCGTTCGAACATCGCTGCCTACCGGTGGCGGCCTCGGCGGCATCCACGCCTGGCCATCTCCGCGCGCGAATACAGTGGAAACCACCGAACAATGGGAGCAGACTGGACGGAAAGGAATCGTCGAGTCGACCGGGGTGGCCTACCATGACTGGCTTCCGCACCGATGCCCCAGCCATGCTTCCCGTGCTGTCGCGGGGCAAGCACCGTAACGCACGCAAGGGCGCATGCTTCATGGAGTTCGCCTCGTTCCTGGCCGGCGAGCGCTGGAGCGATCACCCGGCGTGCACGCATCCGCTGCTGGCCGCGGTGGCCAGGCTCGTCAACGACACGGTGTCCGACGAGTACCGCCCGCACCTCGCGCCACTGATTCCCCAGGTCATCGGCGTGAAGTCCGACGACCCCCGGATGACCGTCCAGATCGCCCTGCGCACCTCCACCACCGCCCTGCCGGTGGCCTCGGCCGAGCGCCAGCGAGTGCTCGCGGTGGCGTGCCTGGCCGCCGAGCGTGTTCTCGCCGAGCTCGAGGAGCGCCCGTTCGGCCGCATGAGCGACCACACCATCATCGCCATGGCCAAAGCACCCGACGCAGCTCGATGGGCACGCGACTTCGCCAAGGGCGAGCCGACCACGGTCAAGGGATTCCTGCGCTACGCCGCCCCGACGGCGGTGCGCACGTCGGTCGAAGGCATCGCCCGGGCCTGCGTGCCCGATCCCGAGCAGATGCTGCACGACCTGCTCGCCGGTGCCATCGCCGAAGGCCGGGCGTTCGTCGACGCGGAGTCGCATTACGACGACGCGCGGTGGGCCGCGGCCTGTGGCCTGACCGGCACCGCGAACGCGTAACCTCCGACCCACTGTTTCGCGTTAGGTAACCCTAAGCTAAGTTGGGTGTTCGACGGCTCGTCCGACTGAAAGGTCACCGTGAACACCCGAAGAGTTCGACGCAGGCTGCATCTGTTCACCGCTGCGCTGCTGACGGCCGCGGTCATGGCCGGCTGCGGGGCCGGCGACTCCGACGGCGAGGCGGGTGATCGGGCCCCGGACGGTCCCACCGCGAACGAGGACGCCTTCCCGGTCACCATCGACCACGCGCTCGGTGAGACCACCATCGAGACCGCGCCCGAGCGGGTAGTGACCTGGGGACCGTCCGGCCAAGACGTGGCCCTCGCACTAGGCGTCACGCCGGTCGCGATGCCGTACTTCGAATACGGCGGCGACGAAGACGGCGTGCTGCCTTGGGTCCGCGAGGAGCTCGGCGACGCGGAGTTGCCCACGCTGCTGCCCAACGCCGCCGGCGAGGAGATCCCGTACGAGGCGATCGCCGAAGCACAGCCCGACGTCATCCTGGCGGTCTATTCCGGCATCACGGCCGAGCAGTACGAGACGCTCAGCCAGATCGCGCCGACCGTGGCCTACCCGGACGCGCCGTGGTCGACGCCCTGGCAGGAGCAGACCCGGGTGATCGGCGAGGCTCTCGGCTTGGCCGACCAGGCCGAGCAGCTGGTCGCCGACACCGAGGCCTACCTGGAGCAGACTGCGGCGGACTACCCGCAGTTGGCCGGCAAGACCTTCGTCTACGCCACCGAAGACGACGGCCAGCTCGGCATCTTCACCTCTGACGATGTCCGGGTCGCGCTGCTGACCGATCTCGGGATGACGGTGGCGCCATACGTCGACGAGAACGCCACCGGCGACACCGTCTATTACTACGTCAGCGCGGAACTCGCTGCCGGAATCGACACCGACATCCTGGTGGCGTGGTTCAACGACCAGCAGGCTGCCGACGCTTTCGCCGCCAACCCGCTGTTCGCGCAGAACCCGGCCATGAAGGCCGGGGCCTACGCGCCGATCATCGGCGAGTCGTACGTCGCCGCCAGCTCGGCACCGTCGGTGCTGTCGATTCCGTGGATGCTCGACGACTACGTGCCGCAGCTGGCGCAGGCCGCCGACGCCGCGTCGTGACGTGGCCTCGTCATCCTGCCCGTAGCCCCGCGTCCTGTCAGGCCTCGTCGACCTGTGCGGCGGCGAACTGACTGGTGTACAGGTCGTAGTAGGCCCCGCGCCGGCTCAACAACTCGGCATGAGCGCCCTGTTCGACGATACGGCCATGCTGCATCACCAAGATCACGTCGGCGTCGCGAATCGTCGACAGCCGGTGGGCGATGACGAAGCTCGTCCGGTCGCTTCGCAGCGCCGCCATCGCCTGCTGCACCAGCACCTCGGTGCGGGTGTCAACCGAGCTGGTGGCTTCGTCGAGAATCAGGATGGCCGGGTCAGCGAGGAACGCTCGGGCGATGGTCAGCAGCTGCTTCTCCCCGGCGCTGACGTTCTCGCCTTCCTCGTCGATCACGGTGTCGTAGCCGTCGGGCAGCGACCGCACGAACCGGTCGGCGTACGTCGCCTCGGCGGCCGCGCGGATCTGCTCATCGGTGGCGCTCGGGTCGCCGTAGGCGATGTTGTCGCGGATCGTGCCGTTGAACAGCCACGCGTCCTGCAGCACCATGCCGAACTTCGATCGCAGCTCGTCGCGGCGCATCGCGGCGATGTCGTGCCCGTCGATCGTGATCCGGCCACCGTCCAGCTCGTAGAAACGCATGATCAGGTTGACCAGAGTCGTCTTGCCGGCGCCGGTGGGGCCGACGATGGCCACGGTCGTCCCGGGTTCGGCGACGAGTGACAGGTTCTCGATCAGCGGTTCGTCGGGCTCGTAACTGAACGAGACGTTCTCGAAGGCCACCTGGCCGCGAGTGGTCCGCGTCGAGGCGACGGTGGCCTCCGGCTCGGCGGACTGTTCCGGCTCGTCCAGCAGCTCGAACACGCGCTCGGCCGACGCGACCCCCGACTGCACCAGGTTCGCCATCGACGCCAGCTGGGCCAGCGGTTGGGTGAACTGCTGGGAGTAGTGGATGAACGCCTGCACCTCGCCGAGGCTCATCGAGCCCGACGCCACCCGCAGCCCGCCGATCACGGCGACCGCCGC
>NZ_DAHVSH010000192.1:0-9833 GCF_027324685.1 Haloactinopolyspora sp. | reverse complement strand
CGGTCGGAATCCAAATCCTGCAAATGGAAGTAGAGGCCGTGAAACGTGAACAGCTGCCGCCGGCTGGTTCCCATCAAGTGCGGCATCTCGGTTCGGTCGAACTCCTCGAATATCTTCGCCACGTCGTACTGGGATTCCTGCTGCATTCGAGCCACGATCAAGGTACTGTGCATGACATTCCCTTTCGGTGAGCTGGCTTCGACCCCCAGTCGGCTACGCGCGCTGATCGTGCACGAGCACAGTTTCGTCAAGACGCGGAACAACGCGGAGAAGCCGCAACAACGGGCCAGCCATCGCGGTGGTGACCAACGCCATGATGACCATCATGGTGAACATTTCGCCGTTGATGATGCCGCGCTGGATCCCGACGTTGAGAATGACCAACTCGGTGAGCCCACGCGTGTTCATCAACACCCCGAGAGCACAGGAGCTGCGCCACGTCATGCCCGAGATGCGGGCAGGAATCGCCGCACCAGTGAATTTGCCCACGACGGCCACGGTGATCACCAGCAACACCATGAACACACCGGACCAACCCAGCGATCCGACGTCCACGGACAACCCGGTGACGATGAAGAACACCGGCAGCAGCAACATCGCGACGTTTTCCAGCGGCACCCCGACCCGCTGGAACAGCGTGGGTCCGCCGTCGCGCGGCATGGCCAGACCGAAAGCGAAGGCGCCGAAGATCGCGTGCACACCGATCCACGAGGTTGCGTACGCACACAGGAAGACCCCCGCCGCGACGAGCACCATCAGGGCCCCCGCCTGGTCGCGGTCGGCCGCCCGCCGAACGGCGAAACGCAGCAGCGGCCGCACGACGAGGGCCACGACCAGCGCGAAGGCCACTGTGGCAGCGACCACCAGGAAGAACCGGCCCATGCTGCTGGCGTCCGCGATCGCCAGCAGCAACACCAGGACACACCACGCGACCACGTCGCCGATCGCGGCGCACGCCAGCGCCGTGGCACCCACGGCGGTCTTGGACAACCGGGTGTCCCTGATGACCCTGGCCAGGACCGGAAAAGCGGTGATCGAGAACGCGGTCGCCAGATAGAACACGAAAACCTCGACGCTGGTGTCGTCCTGGCGGAACCCGTCGAACAGGAGGATCGCCGCGCCGCTACCCATGAGGAACGGAATCACCATGGACAACCCGGCGATGGGCAGGAGGATCTTTTTCCGGCCGTTCAGCCGAGCGAGGTCCAATTCCCAGCCGATGAGGAACATGAACAGGAGCACGCCGATCTCGGCCACCGTGGCGAGCATGGGCCGTGCACTGTGCGGGAAAATCCGTTCGGGAATGTCGCCGGGCAACAACCCCAACAGACTGGGACCGAGCATGAGGCCGGCGGCGATTTCTGCGACCACCGGCGGTTGAGACAATCTTCGCCCCACGTGAACCATGGCCGCGGCAATGACCAGAACGATCGCGACGTTGGCTGTGACGACATTCACCAGAGGAACGCTCTCGGCCGCCATGAACACCTCCGGGGACAGACGTCATGACCGCCGAATAGGCAGCCGCGCGCATGCGGTTCGAGACTCGGCGCCGGAATGAGGGTGTCGAAGACAGACAACGACCGGTGCGCTCGAAGTGAGCAGAAAGGCCGGAATGTTCGCCATCGGAACGAGTGGGATGAATCCGGGCATACTTCGTCCGGCACGACTTATCGTGACAGCTGGCTCACCTCAGCGTCAACCCCTGGTCGTGAATTGCGCCCCAACCTGCGCCGTTGTACTGCATGGACGGCGGCAAGCGAGACCGGGACCCGCGTGGACATTTGACCTAAGTTAGGCTTTCCGGTTGGCGGCATACGCCACGGAATGAGCAGGAGGCATGTGATGGGTGACGTACGTGCACGAGGCACCTGGCGACATATCGTCGCCGGTGCGACCGCGAGCGTGCTCGCGCTCCCCCTGGCCGCGGGGGCGGCCGGAGTCGGGGACGACGCCGAGCCCGAGACCGAACGGCGCGACCTGCGAGCGGCGCTGCAGGCGGACTTCCCGACCAAGAGCATCGGCTTTTACGTGGGGCGTAACCTCACCGAGGACGGCTCGGTCCTGCTCGGTGGATTCGGCCACGAACCGTCGAGTCACTGGCTGGAGATCGTGCCGGCGCAGCAGTTCCCCGAGGGCGCGACGACGACGGTCGGCATCACCGACGATGCCCAGATGCCCGGTGAGCTCATCGAGATCCCCCAGGCGCGGCAGACGAGCCGGTACATCACATCGAACTACTCCGAGTTCGCCGGATTCCCGGCGCCGCTGACCAACGGCGGGTTGAACGAGCACGGGGTGGCCGCGCGCGACATCTGGTCGCCCACGAGCGAGCGGCTGCTCGAATTCACCGAGCCGACGCAGACCGGCCCCAACTACAGTGACCTGGCCAGAATCGCGATGGAGCGCGCCACGACCGCGCGCGAAGCCGTCGAGATCGTCGGCGAATTGATCGACGAGCACGGCTACTCCAGCTATGGCGGCAACTCGCACCTGTTCGCCGACGAGAACGAAGGCTGGGTCTTCATCAATTACGGCGGCAACCAGGGACTGTGGGCAGCCGAGCGGCTCGGGCCCGACGAGGCGCGAGTGTCCTACCCGGGCTACCTCAATCCCTTCCCGGTGGACTTCGAGAACCACCCCGACGAGTACCTGGCTTCGGACAACTTCGTCGACTTCGCTGTCGAGCAAGGCTGGTTCGACCCCAGCACCAGCGACACGTTCGACCCGCAGGAGATCTACGCCGGCTGGCAGCCGAACGAACGCCAGGTGACGGCGACCCACCCGTGGGGCAACAACGTCCAGGCCGAACTCGAGAGCGAACTGGCCGAGGAACTGGCACCAGTGTCCCTGGAGGACATGCTGGCCTACGTGCGCGACCCCAGGTGGTCGCACGACCGGTCCGGCTACGGTCAGGTGGCTCAGCTGCGCGACGTGGAACACGACGAGCTCCGGGTGCTCTGGACCGCCGTCACCGGCGCAGTGACGACGCCGTACGTCCCGATCTACATCGGCGCCGACGACGTCCCGCCGGAGTTCAAGCAGCATCGCTACCTCACCAGCGGGGCCGCGTCGACCCATGTCGCCGCCGACTACGCGCCGCTGGAGGCCACCCGCTACGCCACCCGGACGTTCAAGCGGCTGATGTACCACACGTGTGAGAATCCCGAGGCGTTCTTGTTCCCCGTGACCGCCGACATCGAGGCCTTCGAACGCACGCTGCTGCGCGAACAGCGCCGGATTCAGCAACGGGCACTCGGGCAGCTGCGGGCCGGACGCGACGCCGCAGCCCATGAGTTGCTCACCGATTACGTGGAGCAGCGCCTGCTCGACTCGCTCGACCTGGGCGAGGATCTGGCCCGAGCGGTGGAGGACGAGACCCGCGAACGCTTCGGCATCCGGATGCCGACTGGGCGCGACCTGCCGGGCGAGACCTACCGTCCCGAGAGCCAGAGCATGAATCGCGGCGGCGGTCTCGAAGGCGAGGCGAACAACATCGTGTGGTGTTACCGCGAGGGTCTCGTCGACTACCCACGCGAGCACGGCGCGTACGCCGAGTGGGCAGGCGAACTGCTCGACTGATCTGGCCGCTCACCTGAAGTGGTCGCGGAATTCATCGAGGAATCGCTGCACCATCGCGGTCTCCTCGGCGTCGAGCGGACGCCGAGGAGACCGGCAGTGGTCGTCGTCGATCAGGCCGCGGCGCATCGAGATCGTCTTCTCGGCCTGCACGATCAGCTCCACGTCCTGCATCCAATAAGCCAGGTAGGGCAACAGCCGCCGGTGGAGCTCGGTCGCTTCGTCGATGCGTCCCGCGTGCCAGCGGTTCCAGATGTCAAGGTAGATCTCGGTGAACGAGCAGCCGGGCTGCACGCCCACGGCGCCACGGCGCAGCGCATCGGGCATCTGCACACCTGCGTAACCGACCAGGCATGCGACGTTCGACCCGCCGGCGCTGATCGCACTGATCACCGGGCCCGGCGGCACCGCCTCGACCTTCACGAAGCGCAGGTTGTCGTGGCGGCGAGCCAGGGCGTGGATCGTCTCGGCGGTCAGCGCGGTGCCGGTCTGGCCCGGCGCGTACTGCAGGATCGCCGGCGTCTCGGGAACGGCGTCGAGAACAGCCTCCACGTGGTGCAGCACCTGGTGCGGAGGCGGCGACAGGAAGTACGGCGGCAGGAGATTCACCGCATCGGCACCTTGGGCAACGGCCTGTCGCGCTCGCCGCAGCGCGACGGTGGTGGCGTGATCGGGAACGGAGACGATCGCCGCGACGTCGGTCGGTGCCGTCGCGTCCAGCAGCAACGACGTCAGCTGCTCCCGCTCGGCGTCGTCGAGCTTGTGGAACTCCGAGGCGAACCCGGGGAACATCACCGCGCTCACGCCGGTGCGGATCACGTGGTCGACCACGCGCCGGAAACCGTCCTCGTCCACGTCACCGGCCGGAGTGAACGGAACCTCCAGGACCGGGCAGATGCCGCTGATCCGCGTCAGCACGTCGTTCATTACCGATGCACCTCACCGTTGTCGCAAGGAGCGCACCAACTCGACCAGACGCGAGGTGACCGCGTCGCTGATCGCGCGGCCCTTCTCCGCCGAGGCGGCTCCCGGCTCGCCGAACACGCCGGTCGACGATACCTCGGCGAAGCGTCGATACATGGTCGCCGGCGCTGCGCGGAGCATGTCCGCGGTGTCCCACGTGAACACGTTGGCGTTCTCCCGCGTCGGGATGGCCGCGGTGTCGACCAGCGCGGCGTCGATGGCCAGCAGGAGGGAAGTCTCGAGCTCACACCCATGCCCCACCCCGCCCGGCCCGGTCGAGCTGAGGTCGAGCAGGGCGTCGGTGGCGACCTGCCACCAGCTCGTGCGGACGATGCGGCACTGCGGCCAGGCATGCCCGAGCCGTTCGAGCGCCACCTGGGCGATGGCTTCGTTGCCGCCGTGTGCGTTCAGTAGCAGCAGGTTGGTCGGCCCCGAGGCCAGTGCTGACTCAGCGGTCTCGACGATCTGGTGCAGCAACGTCTCGTGGGTCAGCGAGAGCGTGCCGGCGAAGTCGTCATGGTGCTTGGAGTAACCCACCGAGACCGTGGGCAGGATGAGGACGTCGGCGCCCAGGTGCCGGTCGATCTCACGGCAGAAGTGATCGACGATGATGCGGTCGGTCGCCAGCGGCAGGTGCGGGCCGTGCTGCTCGACCGCGCCGAGCGGAAGCACGACCGGCAGCGCCGTGTCGACTGCCGCGACCTGAGGCGATCTCAGCTGCTCCCAGTACGTCATCAGGGGCGGTACTCCTTGTCGACGGTGCGGAACTCGCGCCGGGCTTCGTCGTCGAGGACGACGCCCAGGCCCGGGCCGGACGGAAGGAACGCGTACGGCGGCTCGATCCGCAGCGGTTCAGCGAGGAGGTCGTGCGACCGGATCAGCCGCCCGAAGATGTCGCCGGGCTGCGTGCACGAGCGCGCCGCGGCACACGAATGCAAATAGGCCGCCTCAGCGATGCCGAAGTCCACCTGTGAGCCGTGCCATGTAGGCATGGCGAACAGGTCGGCCAGGTGATCCAGGCGCTGGAAGTCGCTCAAGCCGGCCGTCAGGTTGAACATGTCGGCGCTGCCCCGGCGCACCACGGCGACGGCCTCGCTGCCCCGGTCGGCGAACTGGGGATAGGCGAGCGACAGGTGGCGGGCGAGCGGGACCGGGACCGCCGCACGCAACCGGGCCCAATCGTCGACCATCCAGTGCGGCAACGGATCTTCCAGGCAGGCGACGTTGCCGATCTCGGCCAAGGCCAGGCCGATGGCGCGCGCGTCGGCGAATCGCTCGAACCGGCCGTTGGGATCGAGCACCACCGACAGCCCCGGCGCTGCGGCAGCGATCGCCTCGCACCACGCCACCACGTCGTCGGCGAGCGAGCATTTGAGCTTCACCGACGTGAAGCCGGCGGTCGCGAACGGCCGCACGACGTCGCCGATCTCGTCCACCGTGCGGTGGCTGGACCATGCGCTCACCGCGATCCGCTCGCGCACCGGCCCACCCAACAGGTCGACGACGCGCAGCCCCGCCGTTCGGGCGAAGGCGTCCCACACCGCCATCTCGAACCCGTCGAACTCGTGCACCCTGGGGATGGGGAGCTCCTGCAGGCTCATCGCCCGCACATCGAGGCCCACGAGCGTTTCGGCCAGAGCGTCGATGGTGTCCCAGTCGTGGGCCCGGTACAGCTCCCCCAGCCCCACGGTGCCGTCGTCGAGTTCGAGCTCGAGGATGACCTTGGGCATGGCGTCGAACTGCACCGACCAGCTCGACGCGCCCTTCCATGGCTTGTTGTGCAGCGGCCGATGCACCGAGGGTGAGTCGATCGCCCCGGGGTTGGCGGGCACGATCACCTCGGTCGCCCGGATCCGCGAGATCGTCGTCGCGGCGGTCACGAGCTCGCCTCGCCGTGAGCCGTGCCTCGCCGTGCGGCCAGGCGTTCACTGGTGTCGGCGTTGTACAGGCGCGCGGTGAGCCCGGCGTCGACGGTGAGGACCTGCCCGGTGATGCACCGGCTGTGATCGGACAGGAGAAAAGCCACCGCCCAGCCACAGTCGATCGGTTCGATCACCCGGGGCAGCGCCTGTTCGCTGCCGGTGTGCAAGGCGAGCCACTCGGCGTCGGGCACCCGCATCCCGGGCCGGCGCAAGGTGGGATCAGTGGGCACGTATCCAGGCGCGATCGCATTGCACCGCACCCCGGACGGGCCGAGGTCGACGGCGAAGCCGCGGGTCAAGCCCTCTACTGCCGCCTTGGCACTGGCGTAGACGCCGTAGGGGCCCACGGCCTGGGCCGCGTGCACCGACGACACGTTCACGATGGCTCCGGTACCGCCGCGCGCCACCACGTCGCGGGCGAACGCCCGGCTGGTCAGCCACACTCCGCGATAGTCGATCCCGACCACGTGGTCGAACTGCACTTCGGTGACCTCGGTCATCGGTCGGACGAGCCCGACGCCGGCGTTGTTGACCAGTCCGGTCAGCGGACCGGCGAGCCGGTCCGCCTCGGCGAACATGCGCTCGACCTCGTCCGGCTTGGAGACGTCAGCCACCACCCCGACCGAGCCCGGATATCGGCTCACGGTCGCCTGGACTTCGTTCTGGCTCAGCCCATTGACGACGAGGCGTGCCCCGGCCTCGTGCACAGCGGTGCACACACCCGAACCGATCGCCGCTCCGGTGCCGCCAGTGACCAGGACGGTATGGCCGTCGAGCTGACGTTGCTGGTGATCCACGGATTCAACCTCGATCACGTCGTAGCGTCCCATTCTGTAGGACAATGGTCCACCATTTCGGATGAACACAGGGAATCTACTGCATCTCAGCGTTGTGAACGGTACATGACTGGGCGCGACCACCCGTTGACAGCACGTATTTCGCTCTCTAGCGTTCTCACCGATTCTCGTCACGGTCCAGCGTCCCACTAGTCAGGACAGCCGAAGGAGTTCCCATGCAGGTGCGCATCAGGCTCCCCCACCGCAGAGTGACCGCGCTCGTGGCCGTGCTCACGCTCGGGTTGGCGACGGCGAGCTGTGGCTCCGACGAGACCGGCGGCGAATCCGGCGAGGAGTTCACGTACTGGTCGATGTGGCAGGAAAGCGAGCCGCAGGCGAAGGTCCTCGCCCAGGCGATCGACACCTTCGAGCAGGACACCGGCATCACCGTCAACGTCGAGTGGCAGGGACGCGACAACATCACCAAGCTGCTGGCCGCCCTGCGGACCGACGACGTTCCCGATCTCGTCGACCAGCAGTACTTCACCATCAGCAACGCCATCGTCGGCAACGATCAGTTCATCGATCTCACCGACGTCCTCGACCAGCAGATCCCCGGTGAAGAGCTGACCGTCGGGGACGCACTGACCGACAAGTACGACATGTTCACCACCACCGACGACGGCGCGCACTTCCTCGTTCCGTACGAGGTCATCGGCTACTCCATCTGGTACGACGCCGCCGCCATGCCGGCGGTGGCCCAGAACCCGCCGACGACGTGGGACGACTTCGCAGCCGTGCTGGCCGAGTCGAAGGCTGCCGGGCGCAACCCGCTCGCCCTGGACGGCGACATCGCCGGGTACGCGGAGTATTGGACGGCCACCGCCCTGGTTCGCACGCTCGGCGCCGGAGGTTTCCACGACCTCGTCGCCGACGAAGACGCAGCCGGCTGGGACAGTCCGGAGACCCGCGAAGCGCTCACCGCGATTGCCGAGCTCGCGGCGAACGACTACTTCATCCCGGGGTACGACAGCAGCAAGTTCCCGGCGATCCAGACGAAGTGGGCGCAAGGCGAGGCCGACTTCCTCTACATGGGCAGCTGGGCGCCCACCGAGACCGGTGAGTTCGCCGCACCGGAGTTCGAGTACCGCTCGTTCAACTTCCCGTCCTTCGGCGGTGACGAGTCGTTGCCGGCCAGCGTCATCGGCTTCGCCGTTCCGAAGCCGGCCGACCAAGCCGAGGCGGCGTCGGAGTTCATCGCCTACTTCATGAACGCCGACCGGCTGGGCCAGATCTCCAGCACGGCCAACAACCTCACTCCCCGCGCCGACATCGACGTTCCCGACCAGCTCGCCGACGTCAACGCCCTGGTGCAGAGCCAGGAGCTGAGCATGATCACCGATGGCGTTCTCGGCGACTTCTCCGACTTCGACAAGAAGGTCTTCCAGCCGCTGAACCTGCGGTTGATGACCGGGGAGATCACGGCTGAGGAGTTCATCGCCGAGATCACCACCGCTCAGCAGGACTACTGGGCACAGCAGCGCTGATGGCTCAGGCGACGGTGTCGGCCTTCGAGCGCTCGCGCCGACGGCTCTACGTCCCGTTCCTCGTCCCGGCCGTCCTGCTCTACCTGGTGTTCGTCATCGGGCCCACCGTGGCGGCGGTGTGGATCAGCTTCCACCGCTGGGACGGCGTGACCGAGATGCAGTGGAACGGCCTCGGCAACTACACCGCGCTGCTCGACGACCCGACGTTTCGCACCGCACTGATCAACACACTGCTCATCCTCGTCGTCGCGGGCGTGGCCATCTTCGTCATCAGCTTCGTGCTGACCATGATCGTCCGCGAGATGCGGTGGCGATCGTTCGTCCGCTCGGTGTTGTTCTTCCCCCACGTGGTCTCGGCGATCGTGCTGTCGATCATCTGGGGGTTCTTGTTCCAGCACAACGGCGTCGTCAACACCATCCTCGACCGCCTGTTCGGCGCCGAGCCGATCGCCTGGCTCAACGCCGACAATCTGTTCACGATGATCCTGATCGGGACCGTGTGGCTGTCGACCGGGCTCTACGTCACGATCATCATGGCCGGGGTCGATCGCATCCCGCCGTACTTCTACGACGAGGCACTGCTCGCCGGCGCCAACGCCGTCCAGCGGCTGCGCCACGTCACGCTGCCGTTGTCCTGGGACGTGATCTCGGTCGCCGCGATCTTCTGGACCATCAGCTCACTGAAGATCTTCGAGTTCATCTACGCCTTCGGCGGAACGACCAACGACCTGCCGCCGCCGGCGGTGTGGAACTCCGCGTTGTTCGTCTACGGCGAGTCGTTCGGCGGGCGCAGCCCGTCGTATCTGTTCGGCTATGCCTCGGCGTCGGCGGTACTCATGCTCGCCCTGTTCGCGGTGCTGATCGTGATTCTGCGGCGGGTACTGCGAAGGGAGTCCCTTGAGTACTGAGCGCCTGGGCGCCCGCATCACCGCTGACCCGGGGCGTGCTTTCGGACGGGTCCTGGTGTGGGGCTTCGTGGGATTCAACATCGCGATCTTCGCGTTCTTGATCCTGTCGTCGGTCAAGCCGACCCCGGAGATCTTCCG
>NZ_DAHVSH010000160.1:0-12703 GCF_027324685.1 Haloactinopolyspora sp. | reverse complement strand
GATCCGGGTCCAGGGCACCTGGAACACCGTGCCCATGCTGACCTTGATGGAGCGGCGGTACAACGGGTCGGCGCAACGCGGCGTGACCAGCACCGCGTCGACGCCCATCGCCGCGGCTGATCGAAAACATGCACCGACGTTCGTATGGTCGATCAGCGAGTCCAGTACCGCGATCCTGAACCGGCCGTGGGTGCCGTTCACCACCGACTCGACGCTGGGCAACCGGCTGCGGTGCAGCGATGCCAGAGCACCCCGGTGGACGTGAAAGCCGGTCACGGCCTCGATGAGTTGTTCGGAGGCGACGTAGCACGGCACGTCACCGGCAGCGTCCAGAATGTCGGCGAGCGACTCCACCCACCGCGGCGCCATCAAGAACGAACGCGGCCGGTGTCCGCTGGTCACCGCACGGCGGATGACCTTCTCCCCTTCGGCCAGGAACAGCCCGTGCTCGGCCTCCAGCGACGTACGCAGTTGCACGTCGCGCAAGCGGACGTAGTCGGTCAGGCGGTCGTCCTGCGCGCTGTCGACGTGGACGATCGTCGCCATCACACCCACCGCCCGGGCTCGCTTGCTGCGCTCATCGCACCACCATCGCGACGGCGGCCACCAGTCCCACGACGACGACCACCCCGCGGAGCACCAGCGACGGCAGCGACCGGCCGACCTTGGCACCGAACAGCCCGCCGCCAACGGCGCCCAGCGCGATCATGCCCACCACCGCCCAGTCCACGTCGGCGGCGATCACGAAGACGATCCCCGCGACCAGGTTCACGAGGCCGGCCTGCACGTTCTTGGCGGCGTTCAGCCGCTGCAACGAGTCGTCGAGGCTCAGTCCCAGCACGGCGAGCAGAATGACCCCCTGCGCGGCCCCGAAGTAGCCGCCGTACACGGCCGTGGCCAGCACGAGCACCCAGACGCCGGCCCCACCGTCGACCTTGCGCTCGCGCTGCTTCAATCGCCGCGCCAGCCACGGCTGGATCGCCACGAGCGTGCAACCCAGCACGATCAAGCCGGGAACGATCGCCTCGAAGGCCCCCGGCGGCAGCACGAGCAGCAGCAACGCACCACCGACGGCCCCGACCACCCCGGCCATGCCGAAGCGCACCATCCTGGAGCGTTGCCCGGACAGTTCGCGGCGATAGCCCCAGGCACCGGCCATCGAGCCGGGCACCAGCCCGACCGCGTTCGACACGTTGGCCACGACCGGCGGATAGCCGACCGCGAGCAGGGTCGGGAACGTGATCAGCGTTCCCGACCCCACGACTGCGTTGATGGTTCCCGCGGCGAAGCCTGCCGCAACGACCGCGACGGCCTCGAGCAAACTCACTCCGCAGGCGGCGCAGGCGGCTTCGGCGGCACGGGAGGCTCGTCAGCGGAGTCGGTGGCCGCAGGTGTGGCGCCGCTACCCGTGTTGGGGGCGGCGTCGCGGCGCGGTGGGCGCGCCTCACCCTGGCCTGGCTCGGTGGACGCGGCACGGGCGTCCTGCAGGGCGCGGCGGACCTCGTCCTCGGCTGCCGACACGGCGGTCTCACCTTCGGCCGCGGCCTGGTCGGCGGCCTCGTGAACCTCTTGGGCGACTTGGGCCGGTGTCTGCGCGGAGTCGTCGGTGGGCTCGACCGGCTCGCCGGGCAGCGAGCCGAGCTTGCCGACTGCGGCCCCCATGCCTTCCAGCGCCTTGCCGATCTCGCTGGGCAGCACCCACACCTTGTTCGCATCGCCCTTGGCGATCTCGGGCAGCATCTGCATGTACTGGTAGGACAGCAGCGCCTGGTCCGGCTTGCCGCGATGGATGGCGTTGAACACCGCGCCGATGGCCTTGGCCTCACCGTCGGCGCGCAGGATGGACGCTTGCTTCTCGGCTTCGGCGCGCAGGATCTGCGACTGCTTGTCGCCCTCGGCGGTCAGGATCGCCGACTGCTTCTGCCCCTCGGCGGTCAAGATCTGAGACTGCCGGACACCTTCGGCGTTGAGGATGGCCGCACGCTTGTCGCGGTCGGCGCGCATCTGCTTCTCCATGGAGTCCTGGATCGACGGCGGCGGGTCGATGGCCTTCAGCTCGACTCGGTTCACCCGGATGCCCCACTTGCCGGTGGCGTCGTCGAGCACGCCGCGCAGCGCGTTGTTGATCTCCTCGCGGCTGGTCAGGGTCCGCTCGAGGTCCATACCACCGATGACGTTACGCAGCGTGGTGACGGCCAACTGCTCGATGCCCTGGATGTAGTTGGCGATCTCGTAGGTCGCGGCCTTGGGGTCGTTCACCTGGTAGTAGATGACCGTGTCGATGGACACGACCAGGTTGTCCTGGGTGATGACCGGCTGCGGGGGGAAGGAGACCACCTGCTCGCGCAGGTCGATCATCGGCAGCACGCGGTCGATGAAGGGCACGATGACCGTCAGCCCGGGGTCGAGGGTGCGCTGATACCGCCCGAGCCGCTCGACGATGCCCGCGCGCGCCTGCGGAACGATCCGCACCGACTTGGCCAGCGTTACGAGAACGAAGATGGCCAGCAGGACGACGACGAAGATGAGAAATGCTTGACCGGCTTCCAATTGAGGACCTTTCGGCTACTTCGAGTGCCGGGCACCCGCACGAGATCAGATCGTGCGGCACAACCTACTACGGCGCATCGACGGCGAACTACTACGGCCCGTCGGCGGCGAACACCAGGGCCGTGGCGCCGTCGATCTCGATGACGTCGACGTTGCGGCCGGGCTCGATGACCGATTGGCCGTCGTAACAACGCGCCGTCCACACCTCGCCGGCGAGCTTGATCAGTCCATGCTCGGCGTCGACCTGTTCGACGACGACGCCCTTGCGCCCGACCAGCGCTGCCGCACCGGTGCGCACGCCCGCCGCCCGCATGTGCCGCTTGGCGATGGGCCGGACGAACCCCAGCAGCGCCACGCTCAACCCGATGGCGACCAGGGCCTGCGTGATCCACCCGAAACCGGCCACCGCGACGATCGCGGCGCCCGCAGCGCCGCCTGCCAGCATGATGAAGACGAAATCGAGCGTGACCGTCTCGACGATGCCCAGGACGATGGCCAGAGCCACCCACGCCAGCCAGGCGGTACTGCTGACCCAGTCCCAGAACTCCTGCATACCCTCAGCTTAGAAGGTGGCCGGCTCACGCGGCTCGCGCGCGCCAGCGGCCCTCGATCAGCTCCACCCGCAGCGCGATCCCGAACGTCTTCGTCAGGGCGTCGTCGGTGAGCGTGTCGTTGATGGCGCCCGCGGCGACGACTCGCCCCTCGGTCAGCAGCAGCGCGTGGGTGAACCCGGCCGGGATCTCCTCCACGTGGTGGGTCACCAGGATCGTGGCCGGGGCCGCCGGATCGGCGGCGATGTCGCCGAGGGTGGCCACCAGCGTCTCGCGCCCGCCGAGGTCGAGCCCGGCGGTCGGTTCGTCGAGCAACAGCAGCTCGGGGTCGGCCATGAGGGCCCGCGCGATCTGGGCGCGCTTGCGCTCGCCCTCGGACAGCGTGCCGAACGTGCGCTGGGCCAGGTGGCCGATGCCCAACCGGGACAGCAGCCAGCGTGCCCGCTCGTCGTCCATCTGCTCGTAGGACTCCCGCCAACGTCCCACCACGGCGTACGCGGCCGTGCGCACGACGTCGAGTACACGTTCGCCCGGCGGGATCCGCTCGGCCAGCACCGCGCTGGTCAGCCCGATGCGAGGGCGCAACTCGAAGACGTCGACCGCACCCAGGATCTCGCCGAGCACCGCCGCGTAGCCGCTGGTCGGATGCATCTGCGCCGCCGCGATCTGCAGTAGCGTCGTCTTGCCGGCACCGTTGGGTCCCAGGATCACCCACCGCTCACCGTCGGCCACCGACCACGTGACGTTGTCGAGCAGCCGGTTACCCGAACGGATGAGCGTCACGTCGGCGAGTTCGAGCACGTCGGACATGGCGGGGAACGGCTCCTCGGTGGAAAGCTCGGCGGGCGGATTTTTCGATCGTCGATGACCCCCACCGACTCTATCGGCTCGTCGTAGTCTTGGCCGACATGGTCACCCTGCCCCGCTCGGCGCGGCTCGCAGCGTGGGCGACGGCGTGGTTGCGTGGCGACACCACGCTCGACGACGTCGTCACCCGGACCCGCGGCGACGACGAGCCCCACGAAGCTCTAGACATTCCCGGCAAGATCACCACGGTAGGCCTACCGGAGGCGTTGCTCGCGTTGCGCGATGTCGGTGTGCGCGCATTCCGGGTGGCGCTGCCGGTACCTGGCGACCCGCGCGGATTGGGCGGGCCGCCTGAGCTCAACGGCGATGCTCTCGACGCGGGCGAGGCCGTGCTGACCGAGCCGGCCGACGCCGCGCCCTATGCCTTGGTCCCCGACGTGCAGACGTTCGGTCCGCCCGGCGACCAGGGCCATCTGGTCACGTGGGTGTGCCGGCGGGCGAACCCGGCGCCGCCGGGGCCGTCGCTGTCCGAGGCGGAGAAGGCGATGACGTTCGCGCTGCTCGAAGCCGGTGCCGAGCTCAGCGATCTCGACGTCGCCTCGTGGCGCCCCGAGGTCGCGACGTTGCTCGACGACGTCCGGTCCAGCCGAGCGGCCGACCCGCTGCCCCGCGCGTTTCCAACGCAGGCGCAGACGGTGGCCGCCCGCGGGGCGCGGCTGCTGGCCGTGGTCGGCTTCGCCCTCGACGACGACGGCGGGGCCGTGACTTCAGCGGCTGCGCAGTCCCGGCGCGCGGCGCTCGTCCCGTTGGAGCAGGCGGCACGCCACGCCCTGGTGGCCGCCTGCAATGCGATGACGGACGCCTGAGCGGTGGCATCACGCCAGCCGGGTAGGCTGAGGCCGCGATGACCGTTCCGTCCGAACACCAGCCCCGCACGCTGCTCGTGACCCTCACCGGGCGCGACCGGCCCGGGTTGACCGCCGCTTTGTTCGCCACGCTGGCCCGCCACGACGTCGACGTCCTCGATGTCGAGCAGGTGACCGTCCGCGGCCGCCTGGTGCTGGCCACACTGCTCGGTGAGCCGCCCGACGAGGCGGCGCTGCGCCGCGATCTGGCAGCGGTGTCCGACGACCTCGACGTCGAGGTCGAGGTCGACGCCGGCCACGGTGACCACCGGCGTGCGGCCGGACGCGTGCACGTGACCGTGCTCGGCGCGCCGTTGCGCCCCGGCGCGGTCAGCGCCTTGGCCCGCACCATCGCCGCAGCCGGCGCCAACATCGACCGGATCGTGCGGCTGGCGTCGTATCCCGTCACGTCGGTGGAGCTGGAGGTTTCCGGCGCCGACCCGGCGGCGTTGAAATCCGAGCTCGCCGCGGTGGCGGTGACCGAGGCCGTCGATGTCGCCGTCCAGCCGTCCGGACTCATCCGCAGGGCGAAACGCCTGGTCGTCATGGACGTCGACTCCACGCTGGTCCAGGGTGAAGTCATCGAGATGCTCGCCGAACGAGCCGGAGTGCTCGACGAAGTCGCCGAGGTCACCACCCGGGCGATGCGCGGCGAGCTCGACTTCGCCGAGTCGCTGCGTTCCCGGGTCCGCCTGCTCGCGGGTCTGCCGGCCACGGCCATCGACGAGGTGCGCGACGCCGTCCAGCTGACCCCCGGTGCGCGCACGCTGATCCGCACGCTCAAGCGTCTGGACTACCGCTGCGCCATCGTCAGCGGTGGGTTCAGCCAGATCACCGACCCGCTGGCCGGCGAGCTCGGCATCGACTACGCAGCCGCCAACACACTGGAGATCGCCGATGGCCGGCTGACCGGTGAGCTGGTCGGGCCGATTCTCGACCGGCCCGGCAAGGCGGCCGCACTGGCCCGCTTCGCCGCTTTGGAGGGCATCCCGCTCTCCCAGACCGTCGCCGTCGGTGACGGCGCGAACGACCTGGGCATGATCGCCGCGGCGGGGCTCGGTATCGCCTTCAACGCCAAACCGATCGTGCAAGACGCCGCCGACACCGCGGTGAACGTGCCGTACCTGGACGCCGTGCTTTATCTGCTGGGCATCAGCCGAAGCGACATCGAGGCCGCCGATGCTGCCGACGGCGTGGTGACCCCGGCACCGCCGCTGGCCTGATCATGCCGCCTCAGCCGCGCGCCACCGTCGCCGCGGTCAGCCGGGCGGTTCCCGGGTCGAGCTCAGCCCAGTCGCCGCTCAGCTCGAACACCGTCACCGCCGACGTCGGATAGCCGCCTTGCAGACCCGCGGCTCCGTCCGCCGATGATCGCCCGTCGTCGAGCAGGCTCGCCAGCATGCCGATGCCGGGATTGTGGGCGACCAGGAGCGCGCTGACGGTCGCGGCGGGCAGGGCCCGCACGAGCTCGAGCAGTTCCCCCGCGCCGGCATAATAGGCGTCCTCGGTGATGCGCGCCTCGGGCTGCTCGTCGAGCTCAGCGGCGAGCAACCGGAAGGTCTCTTGCGCTCGGCTCGCCCCGGACACCAACGCCACCTGCGGTGACAGACCGAGCGAGCGCAACCACCGGCCCACTTCAAGGGCATCGCGCCGGCCGCGCTCGGTCAAGGGTCGGTCATGATCGGGCACACCGTCGGGCGTCGCCGCCTTCGCGTGCCGGACGAGTACGAGCTTTTTGGCCACCTGCGCCAGCCTAGAACACGCCGACCTCAGGTAACTTGCTCGCAGTGCAACCCCGTGACCCGGCCTGCGCCAGTCACACCGTATGGTCATGACTCGTCCCGATCTGGTAAGGATTCGCTGTGGAGATCACCGCGCCCGACACTTCGGCATCCGACGTTCCCCAGCCGCCCAACCAGCCCGCGCCCACGTCGCCGGTGGCGAGTTCCAGAGCCGACCTGCGCCACCGCCTCAACACCGCCACAGCCGGTTTCGAGGCCCCACTGGCCGCCATCGACATGGACGCCTGGGACGTCAACGCCGCCGATCTCGTCCGCCGCGCGGCGGGCAAGCCGATCCGGGTGGCGAGCAAGGCGCTGCGCAGCCGCACGCTGCTGCGGGACGTGCTCGCGCTGGACGGCTTCCACGGGGTCCTGGCGTTGACGCTGTCCGAGGCGCTGTGGCTCTCGGCCACCGGGCTGTGCGACGACGTCGTGGTCGGCTATCCCAGCGCCGAGCGTCGTGGACTGTCCCGCCTCGCCAGCGACGAGGAGGTGGCGCAGGCGGTCACCTTGATGGTCGACGACGTCGCGCAACTCGACCTCGTCGACGCGGTCGCACCCAGTGAGAACCGCACGCAGGTCCGGGTCTGTCTCGACCTCGATCTGTCCTGGCGGCCGATGAACGGCCGGGTCCGCATCGGGGCGAAGCGATCGCCGCTGCACACCGTCGACGACATCGTCCGCCTGGCCCGTGAGGTCGAGGCACGGCCGGGCTTCCGCCTGGTCGGGCTCATGGGTTACGAGTCGCAGATCGCCGGGGTGCAGGACGCGCCGCCCGGACGCCCGTGGCGCGGCCGGCAGGTGCGGTTCATGCAGAAAAGGTCCTGGGCCGAACTCACTGAGCGGCGCATCGCCGCCGTCGAGGCCATCCGCGAGTTCGCTGACCTCGAGTTCGTCAACGGCGGCGGGAGCGGCTCGGTCGAGCTCACCGCGTCCGACCCGTCGGTCACCGAGATCACGGCAGGTTCCGGCCTGCTCGCCCCGCGCCTGTTCGACGGCTACACCAGCTTCGCCCCCCGGCCCGCGGCCTTCTTCGCCGTTCCGGTGGTGCGCCGGCCCGGTCCCGGCGTCGTCACCGTCGCAGGCGGCGGCTACATCGCCAGCGGCGCGGTCGGCGAGGACCGCCTGCCGGTTCCGTGGCTGCCGGAGGGCCTGCGGCTCGACCCGGCCGAAGGCGCAGGCGAGGCACAGACCCCGTTGCTCGGCACGCCGGCCGACGACCTGGCGATCGGCGACCGGGTGTGGTTCCGGCACGGCAAAGCCGGCGAGCTGGCCGAGCGGTTCGACTCGTACTACCTCGTCCGCGGCGAACGGCTGATCGACACCGTGTCGACCTACCGCGGCGACGGCAAGACCTTCCTCTGAAGGCTCGCGTAGGCTCGAAGCCCGTGCCTGTCATCACCCTCGACGACCTGGCGGCACGCATCCGCGCCACCCCGCCGGCCGCCGGCTCGACCACGATCGTCGCCGTCGACGGGCCGTCCGGCGCCGGCAAGACGATCCTCGCTCAGCGGCTCGCCGAACGCCTCGACGCGCCGGTCGTCCGCCTGGACGAGCTCTACCCCGGCTGGGACGGCCTGGCCGCGGGCGCGAAAGCCCTGGCCGAACAGGTCCTGCTGCCGCTCGCCGAGGATCGCCCCGCCCGGTACCAACGCTGGGACTGGGACCGAGACGACTACGGCGAATGGGTCGACGTGCCTTCGGCACCGGTGTTGCTCGTCGAGGGGTGCGGCAGCGGGTCGACGCTCGGTGCCCGCGCCCTGGCGCTGCTGTTGTGGGTCGAGGCCCCGGCCGCCCTCCGGCACCAGCGTGGCCTCGCCCGCGACGGCGAGGCCTACCGCCCGCACTGGCAACGCTGGGCCCGTCAAGAGGACGCCCTGTTCGCCGCCGAGCGCACACGAGAACGCGCCGACCTCATCATCGACACCTCGGTACCGCACGATGCCTGCGAGGTGCCGATTCGCGTACCGTAACCGGTCGTGCGCGTCGTCGAAGTGAACATCCATCCGGTCAAGTCCACGAGTGCGTTGTCGGTCGGGCATGCCGCCGTCGAGCCGTGGGGCTTGGCCCACGACCGACGGTTCATGGTCGTCGACAGCGACGGCGTGGTCGTCACGGCCCGTGAACACCACGATCTGCTGGGTGTCACGGCGATGCCCCTCGGCCTCGGGCGGATCCGTCTCGACGGCCGGCACGCCGGACCCATCGACGTCGACGCCACCGCGTCGGACGAGCAGGTTCTGGTCCGGGTCCACAAGAGCGAGCTGCAGGCCAGGCGCGTCGACGCTGCCGCCGCGGCGTCGCTGCGGCAGCTCAACGACTGGATCGCCGAAGCGGCCGTGGAGCGCGGCGAACAGCTCCCGAAGCCGCTGACGATGCGCCGGTTCCGGCCCAACGTCGTCGTCGACGGCTCGGCACCCTTCGCCGAAGACCACTGGCGCCGGGTCACCATCGACGACGTGGAATTCCGCGTGGCCAAGCCGTGCGACCGGTGCGTCATGACGACCGTCGACCCAGTCACCCTGGCCAGCGGCAAAGAACCGCTACGCACGCTGGCCCGGTATCGCCGGTGGGACGGCAAGACCTGGTTCGGCGCGTACCTGATACCGGACGGCAGCGGGCACATCTCGGTCGGTGGCGCCCTCACCGCCACCGGCTGACGCGCCGCCGAAGGGCTCAGACGGCCGGTCAGATCCGGCAGGCGAGGATGTCGGTGACGAGGATGGCGCGCGCCCCGATCTCCCACAGGTCGTCCATCACCCGCTGGGCGTCCACGCGCGGCACCATGGAGCGCACCGCCACCCAGCCTTCGCGGTGCAGCGGCGAGACCGTCGGCGATTCCAATCCCGGGGTCAGCGCGCTGGCCTCGTCCAGGTGCTCGGCCCGGATGTCGTAGTCCATCATCACGTAGCTGCGGGCCACCAGCACACCGTTGAGCCGCCGGACCAGCTGCTGCACAGCGGCAGGCCGCTCACCGTCGCGACGGGCGACGAGCACAGCCTCCGAGCGCAGGATCGGCTCGCCCACGACCTCCAGACCGGCCTGACGCAACGTGGTGCCGGTTTCGACGACGTCGGCGATGACGTCGGCCACCCCGAGCTGCACGGCAGTCTCGACGGCGCCGTCGAGCCGGATCACGGACGCGTCGATACCGCGTTCGGCGAAGTAGTCCCTCAACAGCCCCGGATACGACGTGGCGACGCGCAGGCCGGCGAAGTCCGTGACGTCGTCGGCCGTGCCCGGCCGCGCGGCGAAGCGGAACGTCGAGCCGCCGAACCCCAACGCCAGCAATTCCTGCGCCGCCGCACCGGAGTCGAGCAGCAGGTCGCGGCCGGTGACGCCGACATCCACGGTGCCCGCGCCGACGTAGACGGCGATGTCGCGGGGCCGCAGATAAAAGAACTCCACGTTGTTGTCCGGGTCGCGCAGGACGAGGTCGCGGGCCCCGTCGCCGCGTTGCCGGTAGCCGGCCTCGCGCATCATCTCCGCGGCGGCCGAGGCCAGTGCGCCCTTGTTGGGCACGGCGATTCGCACAGTGGTGGTCGAAGGCATGACTGTGGGCACCTCAGAGCTTCCGGTAGACGTCATCGAGCGAGATTCCGCGAGCGAGCATCAGCACCTGCACGTGGTACAGCAACTGAGAGATCTCCTCAGCGGCCCGCTCGGCGCTCTCGTGCTCGGCCGCCATCCATGCCTCGGCCGCCTCTTCGACCACCTTCTTGCCGACCTGATGAACCCCGTGACGTACCGCATCGACCGTGCCGGAGTGCGGGTCACCGGCCTCCACCTTGGCGGACAGTTCGTTCCACAGGTCTTCGAAGCTCTTCACGTCGCACCAGAGTACGGGAGGCTCGACGCGAGCGGATCACGCCTGGTGCGCACGCAACGCGAGCACCGTCGTCAACGCCGCTTGCGCCGCCTCGTACCCCTTGTCCTCGCGAGAGCCTTCCAACCCCGCACGTTCCAGGGCCTGGGCTTCATCGTCACAGGTCAGCACGCCGAACCCGACCGGGACACCGGTGTCGACGGCGACCTTGGTCAGCCCATCGGTGGCCGCACTGCACACGTAGTCGAAATGCGGCGTCGCGCCCCGCACCACGACCCCCAGCGCGATCACCGCGTCGTACCCGGCGCGCGCCAGCCGGGCCGCGGCGACCGGCAACTCGAACGATCCCGGGACGCGTAGCACCACCGGCTCACGCACACCGGCCTCGTCCAGCGCCCGGCGCGCACCGCCGAGCAGCCCGTCCATGACCGTGGTGTGCCACAGCGCTGCCACCACCGCCACCCGCAGGTCGCCCGCGTCGTCGATCTTCAGCGTCGGAGCGCCTTGTCCGCTCATGAATCATCCCTTCGATCGATCGGAAGGGTGCCCAGGTCGTGCCCCATCCGGTCGCGTTTGGTCGTCAGGTACCGCAGGTTCTCCGGGTTGGCCGCGACGGGCAGCTTGACCCGCTCGACCAGCTTGATGCCGTACCCCTCGATGCCGGTGAGCTTCGCCGGATTGTTCGTCATCAGCGCGATGGAACGGACGCCGAGGTCGGCCAGGATCTGCGCGCCCGTGCCGTAGTCGCGGGCATCAGCGGGCAGCCCCAGCTCGACGTTCGCGTCCACGGTGTCCAGCCCGTTGTCCTGCAACTCGTAGGCCTGCAGCTTGTGGGCCAGGCCGATGCCGCGTCCTTCGTGACCACGCAGATACACCACGACCCCGCGCCCGGCCTCGCCGATCATGGCCATCGCCGCTTGCAACTGCGGGCCGCAGTCGCAACGCAACGAGCCGAACGAATCACCGGTCAGGCACTCCGAATGCAGGCGCACGAGTACGGCGTCGCCGGCCTCGCCGGTCCCCTCGCCGCCGACCTCACCCATGACCATCGCCGCATGCTCACTGCCATCGAGCAGGTCACGATAGGCGTAGGCGGTGAACACCCCGTGGGCCGTGGGCATGCGGGCGGCGGCCACCCTCTCGACCTGCAGCTCGGTACGGCGGCGGTATCGGATCAGGTCGGCGATCGAGATCATCGCCAGGCCGTGCTCGTCGGCGAACTCGCGCAGCGCCGGGGCCCGCATCATCGACCCGTCGTCGTGCACGATCTCGCACAGCACACCCGCCGGGGACAGCCCGGCCAGGCGTGCCAGGTCGACGGCGGCCTCGGTATGGCCCGGACGCCGCAGCACGCCGCCCTCGGCCGCGCGCAGCGGGAAGACGTGCCCGGGCCGGCTCAGCTCGTGGGGCTCGGTCGCGGAGTCGGCCAGCACGCGGGCCGTGTGTGCCCGTTCCGCGGCGGAGATGCCGGTGGTGACGCCGTGGCGGGCGTCCACGGAGATCGTGAACGCCGTACCTTTGCGGTCCTCGTTCACGTAGGTCATGGGCGGCAGCTTCAACCGGTCGAGCTCGCTACCGAGCATGGGTACGCACACCACGCCCGAGGTGTGGCGCACGGTGAATCCCATCAGCTCCGGCGTGGCTCGGGCCGCGGCGAAGATCAAGTCGCCCTCGTTCTCGCGGTCCTCGTCGTCGACGACGACGACCGCCCGGCCCGCCGCGATGTCGGCGATGGCCCGCTCGATGCTGTCCAGTGGCACGTCGGTCATGACCTGTCTCCTGTTCCGGCCATCAGCCGCTCGACGTATTTCGCGACGACATCGACCTCGAGGTTGACCACGTCACCGGGGCGGCGCCGGCCCAGCGTGGTCAGTTCCAGCGTCGTGGGAATCAGGCTCACCTCGAACCAGTCGGTGGCGACGGCGGACACGGTGAGCGAGACGCCGTCTACGGCCACCGATCCCTTCTCGGCGACGTAACGCATCAGCTCCGGGGGCGCCTCGATGCGGACCACGTCCCATCGGTGTCCGGGCGTGCGGCTGAGCACGGTGCCCACGCCGTCGACGTGACCTTGGACGATGTGCCCGCCGAGGCGGTCCGACGCGCGTACCGCGCGTTCCAGGTTCACGCGATCACCCGGCTCGCGTCGCCCCAGGGTGGTGCGGTCGAACGTCTCGCGCATGACGTCGACGGTGAACCGGTCGTCGTCGACGTCGACGACCGTCAGGCACACACCGTCGACGGCGATCGACGCGCCGTGCACGGCGTCGCTGGCCGCGAGTG
>NZ_DAHVSH010000158.1:0-5490 GCF_027324685.1 Haloactinopolyspora sp. | reverse complement strand
CCGTGACGTCGCGGGCCTGGGGCGCGGCGGGGAAGGAGGCCGCGCGGGTGACCGTCACGGTGCCGGCAAGAGGGACCCGCTGCCCCTCGGGGCTGAGGGTGAACGCCTCGACGACCTCGGCCCGGTCCAGCGGGATGCGGTAGTGCTGCTCGCCGTCGGGAAACTCGTCGTCGAGCTGGGCGTCTGCGGCGTCGACGCGCACGTGCACGACGGCCTCGCCGTAGCCGGTGGCCTGGCCGTCGACGTGGGTGGAGACGAACGCCTCGCGGGTGTTCTCGCGGGTCAGGAACTGGCCGGTGGCGACGATGGCGCGGGCGGCGTCGACGTTGGTGCGGTGGTACAGGTCCAGTGGCTGGCTCATCGCAGGGTCTCCTGCGCGCGGGCGGTGTAGGTCAGTCCGGCCCGGCGCAGCGCCTCGGCCGGGGTGCCGGCGCTCCAGTCCGGGGCCTCGCCGGTCATCGGCAGCGGGGTGCGCGCTCGGGCGACCTCGTGCAGCTGGCTGCTCAGGTAGTCCCACGTCTCGGTCTCGCCGCGGACCAGCTCGACCACCTCGACGTCGCACGTGACGCCGTGCTCGGTCAGCGCGGCGCGCACCGCGGCGGTGTAGGCCGTCAGATAGGCCGCCTTGTCCTGCTCCCACAGGGTGTCGATGGCCTCGGTGATGGCTGCGGCTTCGGCGGCTTGGTCCTCGGTCAGGGTCTCGTCGCTCTCGCGCGTAATGGCATCGGCACGCTCCTCGTCGTACATCTGGGTCAGGCCGAAGTCGTAGAAGGTGTCCTCGACGTCGAGCACCAGGCGCACCGGCTCGGTGCGCCAGCGCAGCAGGTCACCGGGCTCGGTGCCGGCGGTGCTGTGCACGATCTGGCGCACGTAGTCGGCTTCCCACGATCCGGGCCGGCCGGCCAGCAGCGCCTCGACGCCGCCGACGTTGGCCGCCACGGTGGTCAGCACGTGACAGGCGATCTCTGCGAAGTCGACAGGCTCGACCTGGGCGTGCTCGGTGCCGGCTCCGCGCACCCGCGTGCGCCGGGCCGCGGCGGTCAGTGCCGTGATCGCCTGGGTGATCGGGTCCGGGCTCTGCTCGGTGGTCATGTCCTCGTTGCTGGTCATGGCTACCCCCCCATCGGTCGGCCCTGGGGTAGCTCGCGTGCCCCCACGGACGGGAACGGCTTGCCGCCGTTGTACTTGGCTTCCAGTCGTTCGACCTCGGCCATCACGGCGTCGTTGATGAACTGTGACAGCGTGCGCGGTCCCTCGGTGGTCATGGTGTGCAGGATCGCCCCGCGCACCCGGCCGGTGTCCTCGGGGTCCTGGTAGAAGGAGACCTTGTGGCGGTACTTCGTGGCCTTCTTCCGCGGCCGCGGTGCCTCCTCCTGACGCTCCGCACCCGGTGGTGCCGTCTCGGGTTCCTCCTGGGTCGGTGGTGTTGGCGGTGCGACGGGGCTCTGCCCGGCCAGGCTCGACCGGCGCGGGGCCGGTCTGCGGCTGCTCGAGGTGGTCATGACTCTCCTTCGATGACGGTCAGGTGGTCGGTGTAGAGCGCGCCCAGCGCGGCGGCCTCGGCGCTGCCCCACTCGTCGAGGCCGCGGGCGGCCTCGGTGGCGTCTGCGATGACGACGCGCTTGGGGATCGGCGGGGCCAGGACGCGCAGCCCGCGGGTCTCGGCGGCGGTGTGCAGCTCGTCGAGCCACGTCTGTCCCGACACGGTGCGCTCCTCGTGCTGGTTGACGACCACGCCGGCCACGCTCAGGCCGGGGTTGTAGTAGCGGCGCACGTTGTCGATGGTGTCGAGCAGCTGGGCCAGGCCCGACAAGCTCCACTGCTTGGAGTGGGTCACGATCACCACGCCCTGGGCGGCGGTCAGTCCGTTGATGGTCAGCTGGTCCAACGACGGGGCGCAGTCGATGAGGATCACGTCGTAGTCGCCGGCCACCTCGGCCAGCGCCTCGCGCAGCCGGCCCTCACGGCCGGCCCCGGCGATCACGAGCTCATCGCGCACGTAGCCCAGCGTCACCCCGGACGTCGGCACCACGTCCAGGCCCGGCCACACGCCGGGCACGATGACGTCGGCCACGGTCTCCGGGGCACGGGCGCTGAGCGCGTCGGCCAAGCCCGCCTGGTCCTCCCCCACCGGCTCGGCGGCCGCCACGGCGGTGAGATTGCCCTGCGGGTCGTTGTCCACCACCAGCACCCGCCGGCCTTGCAGCACCGCGGCGCGGGCGAGGTGGAACGTCGTCGTGGACTTGCCGACGCCGCCCTTTTGGTTGCACAGGGCGTAGATACGAGCGGTCACGGTAATACCTCCAATAGGGTCCAGAGTACTCTTAGGGGTGCGGCGCTCACCAATGGAGCACCGCACCCCTGTGGCCGCTGACTCAGAACGCCGGCTCGTGCTCGTCGACCCGGCCGGCCCGCTCGACGCTGACGGACTGGCCGCGCAGGCTGACGGCGACCTCATCGGCGCGCACCTCGTGCTGGATGCGGGTGCCCTGCTCCCCGCGGTACTCCGTGACCCGGTAGCGGCCGGCGAAGGTGACGCGCACGTTGCCGCTGCGCTCGGCGGTCTCTACCAGGGCGGTGGCCTGCGCACCGCTCACGGCGACGTCGTAGGCGATGGGCGGCCCGTCGGTGTAGCTGCCGTCCTCCTGGCGGATGCGGTCGGAGACGATCACGCGGGCGTAGGTGTAGGGGCCACGCTCTCCCTGGCGCAGCTCGGGGGCGGCGGCGAGGTTGCCGGTGCGGACGATGTAACTCATGGTTCCTCCTCGGTTCGGGGTTGCAACTCGAATAGTACTGTTAGGGAGAATGGTAGTGCAAGGGGGCCGGCCGCTCCACCTCCAATCGGTGACCGTCCATCTGCGAGGGGTAGAACACCCACTCGATGCCGCTGGCCGGGTTCGGGGGCTCCAGGCGCACGCCGTGCACGGGCGATCCGGGGGCGATCGGGCCGAGGGCGTCGGTGACCCGTAGCGGGGTGCGGTAGCGGCGGCCGTCCAGGCTGAGGATGACGTCACCGGCGCGCAGGTCCGCCAGTCGGGTGAGGACGATGGTCGGCATGATGGCTCCTGCCTCTATTAGTACTGTTAGGGGGAACGGGGTCACTCGGTGCGGGTGGCGATGCGGGCGATGTGGTCGGGGCGGAAGCCGGACCAGTGGTCCTCGCCGGTGCCGTCCTCGACGACGCACACCGGGGCCTCGGAGTAGCCCAGGTCCTCGGTGACGTACTGCCGGGCGGCGGGGTTGGTGCGGATATCGACCTCGACGAAGGGCACGCCCTTCTTGGTCAGCGCCGACTTGGTGACGGTGCAGCGGCTGCAGCTCGGGCCGGTGGTGTAGACGGTCACGCTCAACATGGCAGGGTCCTCCTGTCGGTCATTCTTTCGGCTCGTTCCTGATAGCGGAGCATGGGCCGCCGGCAGCGTCCCGGAGTGCAACCCGTAGGGCGGCGGGGGAGAGAAGTTCGGCGCGAAATAAGGGAGCGAAGCGACCGCGTGCCGAAGTTCTCGGCGGAGCCGGCGGCGCAGCCGCTTGCGCGCAGGGCGCGGCGGCCATGATGGAGCGCCAGGAACGAGCAGAAAAACACATCCGCAGCCGCCGGCCGGCAGGCCGGCGTCCGTGTGCCCGCGCGCGCTCCGTCGCGGGCGGGCCGGGGTGCGCGAGGGGTGGCGGCCCCTCGCCCACGGCGGACCTGGGGCGGTCGGGCGAGGACGAGGGGCCTGGTCGTGACGCTATCGGTGCGCGCGGACCTGGGGCAGCGCTGCTGCCTCCCGCGGCGTCCGTCGGCACGCCCCCATTCCGCCGCACCCCTATTGCCGCCAACAGTACTGTTCGGGCTGATGGCGGTCACTGTTGTGCGGGGGCCTGATTCCGGCTGATCTGCTCGCACAGGGCCGCCAGTCCGCCGGCCTGCCGGCCGCGGGCCAGGCACTCGGGGCACGTGGTGTGCTGGCTGCTGAGTGTCCACAGCTTGGCTCCTTTGATCTGGCCGGCCTGGCTGACGTCGAGGAAGTCGCGGCCGCAGGCGGTGGCGAAGTTCGGCAGGATCATGTGCACGACGTCGGGGGAGTCCTCGGCGGCGAGGACGTCGAGCAGGTCCGGGCCGTTCATGGCGTCCACTGGTCGGCCTCCCCGGTGTCGTGGGCTTCGTAGGTCCGGCCGGTGGCCGGTCCGATGATCCGGGTGGTGCGCATGGTTCCTCCTCGGGCTGTTCCTACCTCCAATAGTACTATTACCGTCACCGTGCGGCAACGGCAATAGTACTCTTGGGGGTTTTTCTAGGCGGCCTCGGTGGCCTCGCCGGTCTCGGTGATGGCTTCGGCCAGGGTGTGGGCGGCGCGCAGCACGCGGCCGGCGGTCTCCTTGATGGTCTCGGCTTCGCCCTGGCTCCATCCGGCCACGTAGCCGATGCTGTAGGCGCTGGTGTCCAGTCCGAGAATCCCGGCGACGACGTAGGCCACGGACTCGGCCTCGGTCTCCTTGATGCCGCGATGGGTGATGTACTCGGCCGGGTCCTCCTTGGCGTGCAGGATGACGTGCGCGGCCTCGTGCAGGGCGGTCTTGGCGGCCTGGGCGGGGGTCAGGGCTGCGTCGACGACGACGCGGCGGGTGCCGTCGGTGGTGGTGTAGCCGTTGGTCTCGCCGGGGATCGGCGCGCGCTCGACGGTCCAGCCCTGGCCGGTGAGGTAGTCGGCCACGGCCTCGAAGATGCCGAGCGGGTCGTCTCCGGTGAGGCGGTGGGCGATGGTGCTGGGGTCCTCGGCCTCGGGGTCGATGGGGTCGGTTTGGCTCATGTCGAACACGGAGACGGGGAAGAATCGGGTGCGGCGGGTCTGCTTCTCCTCGCCGGTCTGCTCGTCCTCCTCGGTGGTTACGACGTCGCGGCCGCCGAAGATGCGGATGCCGCGCTCACCCTTGCGGACCTGGCGGCCGAGCTTCTGCCAGGTGCGGTACCCGGCGACGTGGGTGGCCTCGGGGCACTGGGCCAGGATTAGCAGGAGGTTGCCCAGGCTGTAGCGGTGGAAGGAGCGAGCGAAGTCGAGGAAGCGGGTCCACGCCTCGGAGTTGCGCAGCTGCTCGACCTGCTCCGCGATGGAGGCTTGCAGGGCCTCGGCCTCGGCGCGGCGCTGCTCGGGGGTCTTGGTGTTCTTGATCTTGCGTGCCATCGTCCTACCTCCGGTGACGGTGTTAGTACTATTCCGGGCCGTCTGCCTGACCCCTCCTCCACGTTTTTGCCGTGAAGGCACGAAGTGCCATTCAGGGCGAGAGGAGGGAGTGCAACCCGTAGGGCGGCGGGGGAGAGAAGTTCGGCGCGAAATAAGGGAGCGAAGCGACCGCGTGCCGAAGTTCTCGGCGGAGCCGGCGGCGCAGCCGCTTGCACGGACGACGACGCCCGTAGAATGCCGCAGGCTTCACGGCGAAAAGCGTGCGCCGCAGGCGCGATCACAGCCGGCCGCGCAGCGGCCGTCGAGCACGGCCCGCAGGGCCGCCCGC